>LJOT01000001.1 GCA_001672075.1 Anabaena sp. CRKS33 | reverse complement strand
ATTACCAATTACCAATTCCATGATGAATTCTGATTTTGAGCCACCATCAAAAAAACTATCTTTTATCGCTACCTTTGGCGGAGTTATAACCGCTGTCATCGCAATTATAGGTTTAAATTCTTTGTCAAAGCATTTAACGATAAATACCGATAGTATTAGCAAGCTGAATACTAAATTAACAATTGTCGCAGGTAAACCCATTGCCGCTGCGGAATTGACAACCGCCAAAGAACCCTATATCGCGCCCGGAAGTGGGACATTAACTACAGAGGAAACTGCAATGGCGCGTCAAGCTTGGTTATACTTCCAACGTAATTGGAACGATCAAACTGGCTTGGTTAATTCTGTAAATAATTTTGCCTCTGTTACTATGTGGGACCAAGCCGCTGCTATGGCTGCTTTGGTCAGTGCTAAAGAACTTGATATCATTACGGTAGAAGAGTTTGAGAGCAAAATGAGTCAGATGTTAAAAACTCTAGCGTCTATGCCTTTGTATAAGGGAGAATTACCGAATAAAGTCTATAATTCAAAAACATTGATACCTGTAAATTATGGTCAATTAGATAAACGAGAAGAAATTGGCTGGTCTGCTTTGGATTTAGGACGTTTAGCTATATGGCTGAATATTGTGGGTACAAAATATCCCAAAATGCGATCGCAAACAGAAGCCGTCTGGAAGTATTGGCAAATTAAGCGCTTGGTTAAAAACGGGCAAATGTACGGTACTTCTGTTATTGCTGGTCAAGAAAAGTATACCCAAGAAGGACGTTTAGGTTATGAAAATTATGGAGCTTATGGGTTAAAACTCTGGGGTTTAGATGTCAAAAAAGCCTTAGATTATACATCTAATACAGAGTTTGTAGACCTCTACGGGCAGGGTGTTCCTTATGATCGACGGGATTATCAAAATTCAGGTGCAAATAATTATGTTCTCAGCGAGCCTTATATTTTAGATGGTATTGAAACTGGATTTCAAGCCCTACCTAAAGCATACTCAGACCGAATTTTAGCTGCTCAAGAAGCTCGTTATCAAGCAACTAAATTTTTAACTGCTGTCACGGAAGATAATTTAGATCGCGCTCCTTACTTTGTTTATAGTAGCTTATTTGTGAATGGACAACCTTGGGCAACTATCACAACAACGGGAAAAAAATATGATGATCTGCGTTTTCTCAGCGCTAAGGCCGCAGTAGGTTGGCACGTCCTTTATAATACTGCTTACACAGACAAATTATTTAATTTTGTGCAAACTCAACTCAAATCTGATCAAGGTTGGTACAACGGGTTTTATGAGTCTTTAAATCAGCCAAATAAATCTCTTACTGCCAATAATAATGGTGTAATTTTAGAAAGCTTACTGTATAAAAAAGTTGGTAAACCTCTCACTGTTTGGGCTGGAATAAAAGAGTAACCAAATATCCTCACTTCTTTGGGTAGTGAAATTGAGCCAGACGTGAACTGCAAGATTGACAAACACTTTAGGTTTATTATATTATTTAATATAACGAGCGTTCGATATAAAGACGATAGCTGTTATGCCAAAAATTGTTAATCATGAACAATACCGTAAAGAATTACTCGGTAAATGTTTTAATTTGTTTGCTGAAAAAGGCTATGCAGCGATTACTATGCGGCAGATTTCTGCGGGTTTAAAAGTTTCCACTGGCGCACTCTATCATTATTTTCCCAATAAACAAGCTTTATTTGAGCAATTGGTGGAAGAAATTAGTCAGCAGGATATAATTACCGCTTTAACAGAATTTGGAGGAAAAAATAACCTATTAGAATTGATGGAAGCTTTGGGTCAATATCTTGTGAGAAATGAGGATTACTTAATTAAATGGACTTATCTATGGGTTGATTTTTGTCAACATCAAGACTCAAAAATAATGCTAACTAATAGCACTGTTTTTAAACGTGCTAATCAACGATGTCAGCAGTTAGCCTGTGATTTATTAGGTGTTCGAGACGTGGTATTAGCGTCTTTTGTTTTGAGTTTTGTAAATGGTGTGGTTTTAGAGAAATTATGGGGTAATGAGAATATTGATTTCTCTGAACAGTGTCAGCTTTTAGGAGAAATGATTGTAGCCTATTTACGACAAAAAACCGACTTAAAAGTTAGTAGTTAAGCATTAATAAATCTAGAGAAATTTGTTTTGTCACTTGGGGAATTATGATGAGTTATAAACTGTTGTTTAAACCTAAAAATCAAGGCTTAATTGCTTTAATAGTTGCGGCCACTGCGATAACAGGAGGAATTGCTATTTATGGGATTTCTAACTTTGGCAAAATGGAAAAATCTTCTGTAATTGAAGCAAAACCAATTGTCCCAATGTCACCCATGGTGACTGCATTAGGAAGATTAGAACCAGAAACAGAAATAATTAAATTATCCGCTCCTTTAGCATTAGATGGCGATCGCATTTCTGAACTATTAGTTAAAGAAGGTGATAATGTAAAAAGAGGGGAAGTAATTGCCATTTTACAATCTCGTGATCTGCTAAAAAAAGCCCTGATTCAAAGACAGAAACAGGTGAAAGTTGCCGAAGCTAAATTACAGCAAGTTAAGGCTGGTGCTAAGTCAGGAGAAATTACCGCACAGCAAGCAATTGTTGAGAGAATTAAAGCCCAATATGCAGGAGATAAACAAGCCCAACAGGAAAATATTGCTCGGATATCAGCCCAATGGGAAGGTGATAGAATTGCCCAAACAGCAACTATTAATAAATTAATAGCAGAATTAAAAAATGCCGAAGCAGAATATCAACGTTATCAACAGTTATTTTCTGAGGGTGTAATTTCTAGTTCTGTAATTGATAGTAAACGTTTAAATGTAGAAACCGCAAAACAAATATTAAATGAATCCCAAGCGGTTCTCAAAAGGATTAATACCACCGCAAATAAACAACTAGCAGAAGCTAAAATTTCTCTAAATCGGATTAATAATACTAGTAATAAAGAAATTAGTGAGGCCAAGGCTAAACTTAATAGTATTGCCGAAATTCGTCCCGTTGATATAGAATTAGCGAGAACAGAAGTTGCAAGTGCGATCGCTGATTTGCAACGTGCAGAAACCGAAATACAAGGAGCTTATATTCGCGCCCCCATGACGGGAAAAATTATTAAAATTCATGCCCGTGTTGGTGAAAAAATTGATAATCCAGGGGTTGCTGACTTTGCCCAAACTAACACAATGATGGCAGTAGCAGAAGTTTATCAAACCGATATTAGTCAGATCAAATTAGGACAAAAAGCCATAATTACCAGTCAAGGATTTACAGGAGAATTAAAGGGTGTAGTTCAACAAATTGGGTTACAAGTCAAGCGCCAAAATGTCTTTGGTGATCAACCAGGAGAAAACTTAGATGGTCGAATTATTGAAGTAAAAATTCGCCTAAATCCTGAAGATAGTAAACGAGTTTCTGGCTTAACTAACTTACAAGTACAAACAGCAATTAAATTGTAAGTTACATTGTAAATTCTTGACCATAAAGGTGCAAAAAATAAAAATCATGATTAATATATTTCGGAAAACGCCCCTAGCTTGGCGACAATTAATGAAAGAAAAAACGCGGTTAGTAATTGCAGTATCGGGAATTGCCTTTGCTGATATACTGATATTTATTCAAATGGGTTTTGAAAGTGCATTATTTGATTCTGCTATCAAACCTCATCGCAATTTACAAGCGGATTTAGTCTTAACTAATCCCCAATTTCAAACTCTATTTTCAGTTAAAAGCTTTTCTAGAGAAAGACTTTATCAAGCATTAAGTTATGAAGGTGTGAAATCAGTTAGTTCTATTTACATAGGTATAGGACAATGGCGTAATCCTGAGACAAGAATGGATCGATCTATTTTAGTTTGGGGTGTAGATCCAGCTACACCTGGTTTAAAATTTCCTGAAGTCCAAGCTAATAAAGATGATCTCAAACAATTAAATCAGGTTTTGTTTGATGAAGCCAGTCGTCCAGAATATGGAGAAATTGGCAAAATTTTTCGAGCAACGGGGAAATTTAATACTGAATTAAACGGAAAAAATCTCAATGTTAAAGGTTTATTTCAAAATGGTGCTTCCTTTGCTTCTGATGGTAATGTTGTCGCTAGTGATTCCACTTTTTTACAATTATTTCCTACTCGCAAACCTGATCAAATTGAAGTTGGTTTAATTACTCTCAAACCCGGCGCTGATCTTGAAAAAATCAAAGCTGAATTGAGAATAAGATTAAATCCAGATCCTCAAAATCCTTTTGTGGAAGTTGGAACTCCAGAAACATTTGCTCAAAAGGAAAAGGATTATTGGGCTAATGGTACAGGTATTGGTTTTATTTTTGGTTTGGGTGTGATTGTCGGTTTCATTGTTGGTATTGTCATTGTTTATCAAATCCTTTATTCTGATGTTTCTGATCACTTACCAGAATACGCAACTCTCAAGGCCATGGGGTACACTGATAATTATCTATTGGGAGTTTTATTACAAGAGGCATTGTTATTAGCTGCATTAGGTTATTTACCTGCATTGTTGCTATCTTTTGGGATATATCAATTAACTTTTACTGCGACTCTTTTACCCATAGCTATGAAATTAGATCGGGCAATTAATGTTTTTATCTTAACAGTAATTATGTGTACTATTTCCGGCGCAATTGCTATGCAAAAACTCCGTTCTGCTGATCCTGCTGACATTTTTTAATTCTCAATCAATAAAACTCTTTTTTATATCTCACCCCAAGGTAAGGAACTATGCCATTGAAATTTACAACTATTGCTCCTGAAGTTATTTCTAATTCAGAAACAGTGATTTCTGTTAGTAATCTTAATCATTCTTTTGGTAAAGGTACGCTACAAAAACAAGTATTATTTGATATTAATTTGGAGATTAAGGCGGGGGAAATTGTGATTATGACAGGTCCCTCTGGTTCGGGCAAAACTACCCTATTATCATTAATGGGGGGTTTACGTTCTGCCCAAAGTGGAAGTTTACAAATATTAGGACAGGAAATGTCTGGGGCAAGTAAGGGACAATTAACTAAATTACGTCGTCAAATTGGTTATATTTTTCAAGCCCATAATTTGATGAGTTTTTTAACAGCAAAAGAAAATGTGAGGATGTCTTTGGAGTTGCACGAAAATTACTTCCAAGGTGATATTAATGCCAAAGCTATAGCGATGTTAGAACACGTTGGTTTAAGGGAACATATTAATTACTATCCAGAGAATTTATCCGGTGGACAAAAACAACGGGTAGCTATAGCCCGCGCTTTAGTTAGTCACCCAAAAATAGTATTAGCAGATGAACCCACAGCTTCATTAGATAAACAATCAGGCCGTGATGTGGTAGAATTAATGCAATTATTAGCCAAAGAACAAAACTGTACTATTTTGCTTGTCACCCATGATAACCGCATTCTCGATATAGCTGATCGGATTATTTACATGGAAGATGGACAATTGAAAAGTGATGGTGTAGATATTCGGGTAAAAGTCAATTAATCCTCCTTTATTTAAAGATAATTTCCTCCCGAATTTCCAGATTAAGAGTGTGTTGAATTTTCAAAAGTTTTGTCAAACTAGCACTAGCATATCCATTTGCTTCATCACGTTGCACTTGTTGAGGTTTAACTCCTAAAAGTTTGGCAAAACTTTCTTGAGTGTGTCCACGAATAATCCGCGCTTTGATGAGTGCTTCTGGTAGTTTTTCTAAACTATCATATTGCAATTTATCAATTTTACCCTGATTATTTTTGAGATTTTCGTATTCTTTTATCTCTTCAGTAAACTCCTCAATTTGGCTTTTGAGTGAATCAATACGAGCCTCATAACGTAGTTTTTGGTTTTCATCTTCTAGAACTGGTTTACTAGCATATTGAGCCATTGCTAACTCAAATTTCTTCATTTCTGCCTTAGTGATATTGTACTGCCATTCATTCAAAATCATCATGTTTAACCTATAACTCATTTTTTCAAAAATGACATTACCTAATAATCAAAATTAATTAGATAATGCCAATTTATATCCCTGTTTTATATTGATAACTTTTAATTTTAAGGATCAAAAGTAGCAAAAAGTATTTTGCATCCTATTCTTACAGATTAACTGCTCCCAGCCATTAACCCAGGAATACAGATTTTATTGTAAAATAAATTACTGAATACAAAACAATACTTACTTATTCTTGTTTTTTGACCACGATCTGTTAATCTAATGTGGAAGATTAGCAAAATGGTCAATGGAAATTAGTAATTTATTCCAAGCTGGTGGTATAGTCATGTGGCCACTGCTGTTTTTTTCGGTGTTAGGAGTGGCGCTAATTATCGAACGCATTACCTTTTGGGTTAAAATCAGCAACCGTCAAAACCGCATTGTCCAAGTCGTTCTCAAAGTTTATCGTCAAGGTAATATGGTTGATGCTTTAAATATATTACATAGAAATGCTGATTTACCTATAGCTCGGATTTTTTTAGCGGCCTTAGAACTGGAAGAACCCAACCCAGAAGAATTTCGTTTGGCTTTAGAAAGTGAAGCACAGGCAGAAATTCCCCTATTAAAAAGGTTTCAGAACATTTTCGATACAATTATTGGTTTAGCCCCCTTGTTAGGGCTGCTAGGTACAGTATTGGGATTAATTACCTCCTTCGCATCGTTGAATATTGGTGATGTTGGCGGGACAAAAACCGCAGGTGTCACCTCTGGAATTAGTGAAGCCTTAGTATCTACAGCATCGGGATTAGTGGTAGCTATTATTACCCTATTTTTTGCTAATAGCTTTCGGGGAATGTATTTACGCCAAATTGCTTGGATTCAAGAATATGGTGGACAACTAGAATTACTATATCGTCGTCGTTATGAAAGAGGAGATAAATAATTATGCGTCTACTAGATGAACCTGATATACCAGCCCAAATTAATATTGTACCGATGATTGATGTCATTTTTGCGATTTTGACATTTTTCATCATGTCAACTTTATTTCTAAATCGTTCCGAAGGATTACCAGTTAATTTACCCAAAGCTGGCACTGCCAAAACCCAATCATCAGCCTCACCAATTACTGTCACAATAGACCCAGTAGGGGAGCTAAGTTTAAACCGCCAGCCTGTCACCTTGGATACTTTACCAACCAGGGTACAACAATTAAAAGGAAAAAATACAGAAGTAGTTGTAATTATTAACGCTGATCAAAGTGCCACCCATGGTCAAGTTGTGGTAGTTATGGATAAAGTGCGTCAGGTACAAGGGGCAAAATTAGCGATCGCTACTCAAAAACCCTAATCACTGAGTTCTTAGTTACTAGCGGTATTCTACCTGACCTTTGATGTTTGCTTTTGATGTGTGAAATCTAAAAAATAACCGCCGCTTTTAAGGGGGATAAACTATGACTATTTGGGTAAATGAGCAAATTGATCCTTCTGGGATGATTCATGCCTGTATTGCCTGTTGTAACGAGTCTCAGGCGCTTGATTGTCATCAGTCATTTAAGAATAATTTAACCGCAGTACAAACAGCAGCAGGCTGGATTGCCAAATTACGGACAGTGAAATCTTGGGACGATGTACCAGTTAATGCCTTAAAACTTGATTAATCTGGATAAATCGCGTCTGGTTTGAAAACCCTGAACTCATCGGTCTTTATCTGCGTTTATCTGCGTTTATCTGTGTTTAATCATTAAACATCTCCTAATACTTTTCGATTAATCCTAAAACTCTTTTTTTTGATCAACCACTCTAGAGTCTTTGCTAATCAATCGGAACAATTCATAACCCAAGACCATTAAAAATGCACAAACTCCAAAAAATGGGGCTTGTGCATTTAAAATTATAAAACGGGCGAGGAGGGATTCGAACCCCCGACACCGTGGTCCGTAGCCACGTGCTCTAGTCCACTGAGCTACACACCCTTGACTTACACCTTTGACTTACAAAATTTATAATAACACACACTTTCCCAATTATGCAAGATCATTTTTCAAATTCTTTTTCGTTAACCCATTTGGATACTCAAGGAGAGGCTCAAATGGTTGATATATCAGGTAAAACAGCCACTATTCGTCAAGCGGTGGCCACTGGTAAGGTGCGGATGTTACCTGAGACTTTCGCTGCTATTCAAGCCGGAAACACCCCTAAAGGTGATGTTTTAGCAACGGCTAGGTTGGCGGGAATCATGGCCGCTAAACAAACAGCTAATTTAATTCCTCTCTGTCACCCCTTACCTTTACAGAAAATTACCGTTGAGATTATTCCTGATGCCCAACTACCTGGTTATCACATTGATGCTACTGTGAAAACCAAAGCCGAAACTGGGGTAGAAATGGAGGCTTTAACAGCGGTATCTATTGCTGCTTTAACTTTATACGACATGGCTAAGGCGTTAGAAAAAACGATTCAAATTGAAGCGATTCATTTAGTTAGTAAAACAGGTGGAAAGTCTGGAGATTGGGGATAGTTGACATTTTTTGTACTAGTAGATAGACTATATTTGTTAGGACATTTGCCGTACACTAAAGATTTACACATCACATTTATTGTGTAGAGGCTATCATGACTCACTCAATGGCTAAAAACTGCCCAAAAAAATCCTTGCGTTCCAAATCAGAAAGATGAGAAGCCCGTATCAGTCCACAGAATAAGGAACTGTTACAACCTGCGGCTGATATTCAAGGGCGAACACTTACAGATTTTGTAGTTAGCAGTCTTGTCAGTGCTGCAAACCAGATTATTCAGGAACATGAAATCATGGTTTTAAGCAGAAAAGACCAAGAAATTTTTGTAGAAGCACTGCTTACTTCACCATAACCCAGCGAAAAGTTACGGATTGCGGCTAAACGCTACAAAAAGAATATGGGTGTATAAGTGCAGTTAACAGATAATATTGTTTTCTTCTTTACCTCATTTCCCCATTTTGCGTTTGAGTTTTTCTAATTCATCCTCGGTTTCCCAACGGCGAAATTTATCTTCTAATTCATCAAAATTACTTTGAGAATTACTAGCAGTATTCCAACCATAATTTTCTAATTTTTGCTGGGTTTGTGCTTTGGTTCTGGCTGTTTGCATTTCTGCTGCTTTAGTTTGTACCTCTTGGCGACGTTTTTGAATTTTCCCAAGTAGTTCTTGGGACTGGTTAATGCGTTCTTTTAAGCCTTGCATATGTCCCCACATTTGATTTCCTTCCCGCAATAGTGCTGCTTCTCGCTGTTGGGCTGGAGTGATTAGATCTTGTCTACCCGCAGCTTGGGCTTTTTGAATACGGATATGCCATTTTTGAATTTCTTGAGCTGTGGAAAGAATTTCATCTTGCGATCGCTTCTCTTGTAATTGTAACTCAGAAATTAACTTTAATGTGTCTTCTTCCTGTTCCCGCAGTTGTTCTAAAAGTGCTTCTAATTCTAAATGAGGGTTATTCCGCAAAAATTCTTCTAGACGACTTTCTAAAAAGCGACTTAAATCATCAAATAAACTCATTGTTAAAGCTCCAAATCTCAAATATATATCTATTTTATCAGCAAATTACAAATTAGTTAAATTGGTGTAGTCCAATATTTAATTCCTTGGATGATTTTTGGTTGTAATCCGAATTTCGGTAAGTCCTCCTCTCTCCAACCTAAATATGTCCAATGGGGAAGATCATTAACTACTGTTTGAAACCAGCCATTTTCATTTAAAATCTGTTTTTGATCTGGTGTTAATATTTGTAAATCAATTGCTAATCCCCACAAATGTTGTGATGTCCCCGGAGGTGCAACTAAACCAAGAATTTTTGTCTCTTTTCCAGCTTTTACTTGGGTTAATGTTTCTTTATTCGCGTATTTATTCCAAAATCTTAAATTAGTGGCAAAATTCCGCAAACAATCCCCAGCATAACCAGATTTTAGAGGAATATCTTCTAACTCTTTGGCTTTATTTAAAGCTGCTGCTGCTGGTTTTTGTAAATAACATTCTTCTGTCCCATTTACTAGGACTATACTGATTTTATCCTGAAAAGATTGGGTTTCTATTTCATCATCTAAAATTACTTTTTCTGGTAATTTAATTCCTGATTCTTGATTAATAAATACTGTTCCATAGGAACGTAGTAAGGTATATTCAAATGTATCAATCTCATGAACTGTGGGAATTTTATTGGCAATTGTTGTTAAAAACCGCTGTTGATCATCCAATTTCTGATCAGGAATAAATGGCACATTTACAGCTATTTTGGGCTGCTGACAATTTCTATTAAATTCACTTACGCATTCTTTGACAGTCTCAGGATTTGATGTTAACTGACTTTGGGAAATTTTGTGAGCAAAGACTAAGGTAACACTGACACAAATAATTATAGTAACAAATGCTGCTATTTTCAGAATTAGTTTCATGAAAATATTACTTTTTTTGAAAATTTCGATTTCATCATATCTTAGATCCTGGAATTATTAAAGAAGTACCGGATCTTTTAACCAGTTGGGAATCTTTTTTTGTTTTTTGTTTTTTGTAACTTTAGATCAAATTCCTGTGTATAATTATTAATTATAGAATCAGGTCTATTTTTTAGTTCATCAATTATAATCAAAAAATTGATACTTAATACATCTCGGTAAAATAATGAATTTAAAAAACTCCCGACTGCAAACTTTAGTTATTTATGCCATACTAGGAGCGATCGCTTTAGTCATGCTGTTTCCCATGTTATGGCTAATTAGCACATCACTGAAGTCACCAACGGAAAATATTTGGCAATCACCACCCGAATTATTACCTAGTCAACCTACCTTAGAAAATTTCTCTCAAGTCTGGCAATCTCTACCTTTTGCCACTTATTTATATAATAGTATCCTAGTATCAGTATTAACTGTCGGTTTAAATTTGTTGTTTTGTTCCTTAGCAGCTTATCCCTTAGCTAGACTATCATTTGTGGGCAGAAACGGAATTTTCATTGCTATTGTGGCCACAATTATGATTCCCTTCCAAATCGTCATGATTCCTTTATATATTCTGACGGTGCAATTAGGTTTGAGAAATAGTTATCTAGGGGTAATTTTCCCTAGTTTAGCCTCTGCTTTTGGTATATTTTTATTACGTCAAGCCCTGATAACTGTACCGAAGGAAATTGAAGAAGCTGCTCGTTTGGATGGTACTTCTGAGTTAGGATTATGGTGGTATGTAATGCTACCCGCTATCCGTCCGGCGCTAATTACTCTGGCTATTTTTGTCTTTATTGGGGCTTGGAGTGACTTTTTATGGCCTTTAATTGTGATTCAGGATGAAAGTTTATACACTTTACCCCTGGGAGTTGCTAAGTTAGCGGGGACTTTTTCTTTAGACTGGCGTTTGGTGGCTGCTGGTTCAGTAATTTCTATGACTCCAGTGTTAGTATTATTTCTGTTTTTACAGAAATACATTGTCCCTACGGATACTGCTAGTGGTGTTAAGGGTTAATTAATATTCTAAATTAATATTAGAGGGTGTTTTTCAAGTCAATGGCCAATTCTCGTTTGCAATTATTAGTTTTAAGCAATGGTCATGGAGAAGATATCATTGCTGTACGGATTATCCAGGCTTTACAAACATTATCTTCCCCACCAGATATTTTTGTTTTACCAATAGTGGGTGAAGGACACGCTTATCAAAAAATCAACGTACCCATAATCGGTAAGGTACAAAATATGCCCTCTGGTGGTTTTGTTTACATGGATAGCAAAGAGCTAATGCGTGATGTTAGCGGTGGTTTGATCCAGTTAACCTGGAATCAAATCAAATCTGTACGCCGTTGGGTGAAGCTACAAACAAGCTTAGGGAATCAAAATGCTATTTTAGCTGTGGGGGATATTGTCCCCCTGTTATTCGCAGCTACAAGTGGTGCTAATTACGCTTTTGTGGGTACGGCTAAATCAGAATATTATGTGCGTGATCAAGCGGGTTTATTACCACGAAAATCAAAATCCGCAAAGTGGGAAAATTTTTCTGGTTCAATTTACCATCCTTGGGAAAGGTGGTTAATGAGTCGCAGCCGTTGTCAGGCTGTGTTTCCTAGAGATTCTCTAACGACGAAGATCTTAAAAAAGTGGTCAATTCCGGCTGTAGATGCAGGAAATCCGATGATGGATGGGTTAAAGACCAATTTCAATTTTAGCAGCCCAGGGTTTGATCGTGGTAATGCTGAACACAAAGAACAAATTCGTCCTTTGATTGTCACTCTGTTGCCCGGTTCTCGCGCCCCGGAAGCTTATAATAATTGGGAAATAATCATGGTTTCTGTATCTGCATTGGTTGCCAGTTTACAACAACCAGATTCTTTATTCTCTGGCGCTGGGACAATGATTTTTTTGGGGGCGATCGCTCCTGGTTTAGATTGTGGTATTTTATCTCAAAGTTTACATATTCAAGGTTGGCGACTTTGTGATCAATCTCCTTTACAAATTCCTGACCCGGACAGCTTGACTTTTAAACAAAAAAATGCTTATTTGATTTTGACACAAGCAGCCTATAATGAGTGTTTACATTTGGGTGATTTGGCCATCGCTATGGCGGGGACTGCAACGGAACAATTCATTGGTTTAGGAAAACCGGCGATTGCTATTCCTGGTGGTGGTCCCCAATATAACGCCGCTTTTGCAGAAGCCCAAAGTCGGCTGTTAGGAATATCCTTAATTTTAGTCAATCAACCATCACAGGTGTTACCAGCCATTCAGTCTTTACTGAAAAATCCTGATCTTTTGCATGACATTGCTAAAAACGGGTTACAGCGTATGGGAGTTGCCGGCGCTGCACAAAGGATTGCAGAATGTTTACAGGAAAGATTGGTAATGGGTTTGAAACTGTAATAACTACTGACTGATTAAGCTACTAAGCCAGAACGTAAAGCCCGAACTGCTGCTTGGGTACGATCATCAGCACAGAGTTTGTTTAAAATATTGCGAACATGAGTTTTTACCGTTCCTACGGTAATATATAATTTTTCTGCAATTTGTCCATTACTGCAACCACCCACAATCAATTCTAAAATTTCCAGTTCCCGTTGGGTGAGGGGGTAGGTTTCTAAAACTTGTTCATATTCTGTTTCTAAAGCCTCAATTTTGACAGTTTTCGGCTTATCGGATGATTGATTGTCACCAGAGCTACCCTGACGTACTTTTCTTAATACCACATTAGCGATCGCCGGGTCAATCCAAGAGTTACCACGGAAAGTGACTTGTACCGCTTCAGTAAATTTATTAATACTTGTTTCCTTCATATAATAAGAATCTGCTCCTGCTGCGAAAGCCGCTAAGACAGCATCTTCTGTATTATCCATGGTCAAGATCAGAACTTTTGTCTGTAATTGTCCTGTTTCAGCCTGATAACGTCTAAATTTGCGTGTCAGTTCAATTCCGTCCATATCAGGTAAACCAATATCTATCACAGCCACATCTGGTTTCATCGTTTCTAAAAGTTTTAATCCAACAGTCGCATTAGCCGCCTCACCAATCACTTTAAAGCCGCTATGTGACTGCAATTCAGTTCTGAGTCCCATACGGGTTAAATCATGATCTTCAATTAATAGAATACTAATTTCATTCATTGTTACACCCATGATAATCGGATTGCTTCTCTGTAGCACCAGGAGACAGGAGAAAGAAGATAGAAGACAGGAGACAGGAGACAGGAGACAGGAGGTGGAAGGTAAAAGCTTGTTTCCTGAGATTTTGAACCTTTGTATTAAGTAACTATTTTTGCACAGAAACACTAATCAAAACTATTTCTCAGATCAAAATTTTATCTAACTTATCTTAGTCACCCAGACTTAGGATAGATGATTCTGTTACCAATGAACATCTACCAGTAGAAATAATAAATGGCTGATTTTTGCAGTTAATATTAGTTAATATGGATAATTAAGTTACCCCAGTATAGTATAGATGTTCTTATTCCCGGTTAACATCTATCTAGAGGAGTAATAAATTGCCAATATTTGCAGTTCAAGAGATGTAAAAATCTAGCTAAAGATATATAGATATTTATCCTAAAACAAATGAAATTATTGAGACAAATCCGAAAAATTACAGTTTAAGGATGATTGCTAAATTTGCAATTGACTAAATATAGGATTTTATCGATAGGGGGTTAATACAGTGTATACGGGAAAACTATGGGCTATGGCTTTTCCTGGCCTGAGCGGTTTCCGCCAAGGATAAATAAAACTTAGATTTGCAAAGACTTTTAACCTAGGTGCTATCAAAATCTATACAAATTAAGGGAGTGATTTTTATTGAGATATATTACTTATTTAAGTAATATTATTGAGGCTTCTGGTACACAATGTTTCCATACAATTCTCACTAATGGGTGAAGACAGTTAACTAATTGTTAATTTACAATGTTTTCAACTAGATAAAGTATTTGATTTTACTACAGTGAAAATAAAAACCGATGGAAGAAACGCTAAAAATTTTAGTTGTAGAAGAAAATGAAGTAGAGCGTGTGCTATTAAATCTGGCTCTGAGGGAAACAGGAATTAGTATAGAACTTGATGAAGTCAAAGATAGTTATCACGCGCTCTCGGCTTTGATCAATAATCACTATGATTGCATATTTCTCGACTATCATTTACGAAATCAAGATTGCTTAACATTAATTCACAAAATAAATTCTTCAGCCATCAAAGTTCCTTTAGTGATTTTGATAAATTCAGGAAATGAAGCAATAGCTGGAGAGTGTATCAAAGCAGGTGCTAGTGAGTATTTTATCAAGTCTACATTATCTTCACAAACCATAGCCCAAATTTTAAGAAGTGCAATTCGTATCCACCGCACCCAAATGCAGTTAGAGTTAGCAAATCAACAACTTAAAGAAAGTCGTGAACAGCTAATTATCAAGGGTAACGAATTAGCGGTAAAGCAGCAGCAGATTCAGCGACAAAAACTCGCACTTTTGGAAATATCAAAGTTAAAATCATTCTTTTTAGCCACGATATCCCATGAATTGCGAACCCCAATGAATGCGATTATTGGATTTTCCCAGATTCTATTACGTCCCAAATTTGGTAATTTAACAAATCAGCAAATGGACATGGTAGAACGAATCCTCAATAATGGTAAAAAATTACTAATGTTGTTCGATGAAATCCTCGACTTTTCCCACATAGAAGCCGGTAAATTAGAACTCAAGCCAGAAATATTCGATTTATCAGAAGTTGTTAGTAATACGGTGAAAGAAATCCGTTCTTTAGCTGAAGCCAAGAATTTATCTTTGCTAGTCAAAGGAGATCTAAACAATAAATTAGTATTTAATGATGCAGTAAGATTAAGGCAAATTTTAATTAATTTGCTTTCTAATGCCATTAAGTTTACAGAATCTGGAAATATTTTCGTAGAAATTAAAGAACTACACCAAAATAGAGTTACAATTGCTGTAGAAGATACAGGAATTGGTATTGCTACTCAAGATTTTCAAAATATTTTTGCAGCATTTCATCAAGTTGATCAAGGGATTAGCCGTAAATATTCTGGTGCAGGATTGGGTTTAGCTATTGTTGATTCATTAGTACGTATGATGGGAGGAAAAATATATATCGAAAGTAAATTAGGAGTCGGTTCAATGTTTAAAATAGAATTACCACGGAAAATAAATTTGATAGCCGATTTAGGTAATATAGTTTCTCGTACTCATCAGCATCATTTTCATTCGATATATTCCCGTAGGAAAGCATCAATAAATTCTCCCAATTTTAAATTGTAGATGATTAAAAGGTTGATTAATTATGACTATTCTCAAGAAAGATCGAATTTTGTCCGTTGATGATACTAAAGATAATCTGATTTTAGTGGAAGCAATTTTAGAGTATGAGGGATATGATATTGATTCAGTTGCTAATGGTGAAGCAGCTTTAAAAAACGTGGTAGAATTTCCACCAGATCTAATTATTTTAGATGTAATGATGCCAGGAATAAATGGCTATGAAGTGACGCGAAGAATCCGTAATAATCCAGAAATAAACTATATTCCAATTTTACTATTAACAGCTTTTGACGAATCTAGCGTTGTGGAAGGTTTAGATGCTGGTGCTGACGATTTTATTCGCAAACCCTTTGACACAGAAGAATTATTAGCAAGGGTGCGATCGCTGCTAAGATTAAAACACAGTATTGACGAACAGCGAAAAATGACACTACAGCGAGAAGATTTTGTTTCTCGTCTTACCCATGATTTACGCACTCCTTTAGTAGCTGCTGATAGAATGCTACATTTCTTTTTGCAAGAAGTCTTTTGTGCGATTTCTCCAGAAATGAAACAAGCGATTAATATGATGATTCGTAGCAATCAAAATCTCCTAGAAATGGTGAATACTCTCTTAGAAGTTTACCGTTTTGAAGCTGGGAAAAAAAGCTTAAACTATGAATCATGCGACTTAACACAAATAGCTACTGAAGTAGTGGGTGAACTCAGTCCCTTAGCAGTTGAGAAAAACTTAATTTTAAAATTAGATACCCATGAATTAAACCAAACAGGAAATAATCAGGGAATTGTTAACGGCGATCGCTTAGAATTAAGAAGAGTATTCAATAATCTCATTGCTAATGCTATCAAATTTACCGATACAGGTAGCATAGAAGTCCGCATTTTTCAAACCTTATCCCCAACCAATCATCTCAGTCAAATAATCATCGAAGTTCAAGATACAGGTTATGGTATTGCAGCCGAAGATCAAGAAACAATTTTTGAGCGATTTCGCCAGGGAAGGAATAAAAGATCAGGTAGTGGTTTAGGACTGCATCTTTCACAATGTATTGTCGAAGCCCATGGAGGTAAAATAGAACTTTCTTCACAACTTGGTAAAGGTAGCACATTCACAGTCAGATTACCCAAAATCACTTGATTACTATTAATTAACAAATACAAGGAATTTGAACCTGATTCCCTATTCTCTATTCCCTATTCCCTCGCTATATTCTTGAAACCGAACATAGCTGAAATTTTCTACCTAATAACCGCCGAATAGTTGCTTCTAATTCCTCAATCATATAGGGTTTACCAATGTAATCATCAAAACCAGCTTTGAGAATAGTTTTTTTATCTTCAGTTCCCGTCAAAACCGTTACAGCAACTACAGGAATATGACAAGTTAATAATTCTCCCTTGAGATATTGAATAACATCTAACCCACTCATACCCGGTAAGAAAATATCCAATAAAATTAAATCAGGCTGATACTTCTTAGCCATAAACAGCGTTCTTGAACCTTCTTTTTGACAAATAGATCGACAACCTAATAATTCTAGGGTATAGCTCATTAGCAGTAGACTGTCATCATTATCTTCTACTGCTAAAACCAAAGGCTGTTGATGTTTTTGTCGTTTTTCATCACTCATAAATGAATGTGCTAAATACATCTCTTCTCCAGAGTAGTTAATAGGGAGTAGTCGTTTTTATGAGTAGAACAGACGAACCCGCAAATTCTCATTGGTTGTTTATCTTCAGTCATGGGAACAGGAAATAAAAATCCAGTTTTAATCCTTTCAGCAGATATATTTTGATTATATGCAAAATTGTCAATAAATTTATTTACAAAAATCAACAAATTTATCATCCTACTTCTTCGAGAAATAGGGTTTATTGTTTTTATTTTTACTAACCATGGAATTACTATTGAATTTTTCAACCATAGGTAGGGTGAGAAATACCCACCAAAACCAACCTAATAACGATCAAGCTGACACTGGATATGATTAAATAATTGCCAGAAATTGTCAAATACTACCATAATTACTTTTCTGATTAAGAAGTCTATTTTTAGACTAGCAGACGTAAATTTAGTTTCTATCATCTAATATTGCTCAAACAGGTAAATTATGAGTAGAATAGTTGACACAACTGCAATTTTGGGAATATAATATATTACCAATTATTACCAATAATGGCTGTAACAAAAAATTGTGCATCATTGTCTCAGCAGAGAATAATTTAAATTATGGATTTTGACTACTTCAGAACTAACGAAAGTAATAACAGCAATAAAAACTGTCAAAACTTGTTATCCAGTGGTTGGCGGCCATTTCACAGAGATTTTGATTGGGAATATTTCGGGAAAATTTTATCTCATGATACCCAGGAATTAACCCAGAAAAGTATTAATTTAGTCAGTTATTATGCTGATGCTTTGGCGAGAAAAGAATATGCTTGGTGGGCAAATATTTTAAATTTAGCCTCAGATTATACTCGTGGTGAATTTCAGAAATTTTGGAATTATATCACACCAGATATGCTCACTCCAGAACAGCGCCATAAAGACATTTTGAGTACAGAAACACCGCTTGTACAATTTGTGAGCCGCAATAGTATTCCTATTGATTATGTGCTGAATCTTCTGCAAGAAATTACCGTTCTCCGAGTCTTAAAATTATTAGAACGTCCTGATATTATCACTCAATATTACTCCGAAAGAGACTTTTATTTTCCAGTAGAAAAATTTGTGAACTGGGAAAAATTAGATGTGGTAAATACAGTTCATGCTTATTGGTCAAAACATGATACTTGGTTACAAATTGAAGCCTATGACAGGGGCAGAAGGAATTATACTTTAATGTCCCAAAATATGAAACCTTTAATTAATAAAGCGACCTATGATTTAGCAGTAATGCTGAGTGGATATCAAAGTCGGGTGGGGAAAGTTCATAGTCAATATCCATTGCGGACATTTCCCCAAGACATCCAAAATTTTAGCGACTTAGTTCAACAAACAATTTTAAATCAAAACCAATTAGCAGTTGTAGTTCATGGCGCACCAGGTACAGGAAAAACAGCATGGACACAGAGTATAGCTAAAGAAATTCTTGTCCCTTTAGGATATGTAATTTTCATTTTAGATCATGATGCAATTACCAACTTCGTCCCGCCAACATATTTAGAACGCATTTGTATTATCATCAACGAAGCTGATAATCTAGCTCAAGATCGGGCTTCAGAAGTGGCACAATATAATAACAAAACTGAGCATATTTTAGCCTTATTAGATGGCACATTATACCAGAGTATAATTGATGAATCTGGCATTCAAATGAAGCAGAAGTTAGTAGTATTAATGACTTGTAATACCACGGAAAGATTAGATCCAGCCATGTTACGCAAAGGTAGAGTAGATTTAATGTGTGAGTTTGTCAAAAAGTTCGTTTAATCACTTATTAAATCCTGGGCTGATCTTAGAAATCAGGTATTTTGTATAACTGTACTGAGAACATCAACAATTAGTTTTGAGTTTATGATTCGACAAGAAAAACAAGATCAACAAGCGGTAACACGATTATTTTCTCATCTAGAATTTGATGGTAATAAATTTCGACATCAACCAGGTAGTGTTTTAGGAAATACAGCTTTAATTGTGGGAACTACTGTTGGGGCTGGAATTATTGGACTACCAGCAGTAACCTTACCATCTGGGATTATACCATCTACAATTGCCATTATTTTCGTATGGTTTTATACTTTAATATCTGGTTTAATAATTGCGGAAGTGACTTTAAATATCATGCGAGTTGAGGGTATTCCCCACTTAGGCTTATTAGCAATAGTAGAAAAGATTCTTGGTAAAGTTGGAGCGAGAATTGCTGGAGTCGCATATTTATTTAATCACTATGCTTTGTTAGTGGCATATATGACTAAAGGTGGAGAAGTTTTAACAACCACAGTTAATCAAGTTTGGAAGTTAGAAAATATTTTACCTCATTGGGCAGGAACAGTGAGTTTTTCCCTAATATTTGGTAGTATAATTTATTGGGGAAAAAATAACTTGATTGAAAAATTAAATGAGATATTTACCATTATTTTACTCATGGCCTTTGTGGGTTTATTATTATTAGGAGGAAGCCAAATCCAAAGCTCTCAATTCTTAGTGCAAAATTGGACTGCTATTGGTGGTTCTCTTGCTGTTATATATGTGGCCATGTTCTACCATTCTGTTATCCCGCTGGTTGTAACTCAATTAGAAGGAGATATTCCCAAAATTCGCCAATCTATTATTATTGGTTCTGTGATTCCACTCTTGATGTTTTTAGCTTGGAATGCGGTTATTTTAGGTTGCGTGACCCCAGATATTGTACAACTTAGTTCAGGACATGAGAGGATATTTGACCCATTAAAAATCCTCCGCAATGGTGCTTCGGGAGAATGGTTTGCAATGTTACTATCAATTTTTTCAGAATTTGCTATTGTCACATCATTTATTGGTATTACCTACGGGTTAACAGATTTTTTTAAAGATATTTCTTTAATCACTAAAAGCGAAATTTCTCGTTTACCTCTTTATTCCTTGGTATTGCTTCCACCTTTAAGTTTAGGAACATTTAATCCCACCATATTTTTCCAGGCTTTAGAATACACAGGTACGTTTAGTATTTCTATACTAGCAGGAATTATGCCAGCATTAATGAGTTGGAAACAAAGTCAAAAACCAGAATTTTTCCATAGTAACCATCAAACCTTAGTTCCGGGAGGAAAAATTACATTAATATTCATCATTATGGGCGGAATCTTTCTGATAGGTAGACAATTTTTTTCAATATGTAAATTCTAAAAATGACTAATTTCCGGTTAATAAAATGACGCTAGAAAACCTAATTTTTTCTTTCTGAAGTTTCTTAATCTGTGCCTTAAACCAAACTCATTTTTTTGTGATCATCTACATAATCAATATTCAAAAGTGAATAAAACCTCTCTTGTCGGGTAATGACAAAAGAGGACTTGGAGCTAAAGTCCGGTAGGGTAATCGGGCTATTTAATATATAATCTTTAAAGTCATTTAATCCAGTCCCCCTTTAGATATATAAATTGATGATTATTATATTCAATTGGTATCATTTCAAAATTTATCAAAAAATTTATAAAAAAATCCCTTGCTTGTATAATGCAAACAAAGGAATGTGCTGTTAAAGTTCGTCAGGTGATCGGAATATTTAATTATTTAGTATTTATTAGATGTATCTTGATTCCTCCATTGGGTAGATAAAAATTGGCGATATGAACATCTTATGGTCTATTTTCAGACTTACCCTGTTTATTCTTCCCTGCTGTTACCGTTATTAATCAAGTTGTGTATAACTTGAAAAAGTTTCCTGAAAAGCGAACTCGTGATACACTGCTAATGTTTCTTGATGTACACGGGCAACATTTAACCATTCTAAGTTTTCTTGCGCCCGATTTTTCCACTCTTGAAGCATATCTGTATTACTCAATAGTTTTATTAATGCTTCAGCTAGTTTATGGCTATCCTGAGTAGGAACTAACATTCCCGCTTTCCCATGATCTAACGCCTCTGGAATTCCGTCTACCTCAGTAGCCACAATAGCCACTCCAGCTTCCCTCGCTTCTGAAAGCACCAAGGGACAAGGATCACGGTGGGAGGCTAAGACAAAAATATCACAGGCTAGTAAATAACGTTGTGGTTCGGGACAAAATCCAACAAAATGAATTTGACTACTAACAGCAGTTGCTTGAGCTTGAGCTTCAAATATTTGTTTATCTGGACCATTTCCTACTAGATATAAATTGACTTTGGGAAAATTTTGAGCAACTTCCTCAAAAGCCGCAATTAACTCAGCAATTCCCTTCCGTTTGTACATTCCCGCTACAGTAATAATCGCAGGACATTGTAAATTTAAAGGTTGATAATCCGATATTTTCCGAGTCCGAGGACTACCCAAAGTTCCATTACAAATTACCCGTAATTTCTCTTCAGAAATTCCCCGTTTTACCATCGAATTTTTAACGGCTTTACTAACAGCAATTACTCGGTCAGCTAAACCCATTAATACACTACTACGTTGAAATTCATTATGAACTGTAGCCACTAAATTATATCTATTTCCCCACCTGAATGCACTTGCTAAAACCACACCAGTCATCATGTGAGCATGAACTATATTTGGCTGAAATTCTCCCACAATTTTTCGATAAGCTACCGCCGCTTTGATCATATTTATTGGCTGGCGATTTTGGTTTATTGTATAGTGTTTAACCCCAAATTTATTTAATAATTTTTCGTATTCTCCTCCCGCTGAAATTACCGCTACATCATCACCAGCTTGAGATTGTAAACAAGCCAGATCAACAGCTACATTCACGATACCATTACCGATTTCTTGGATATGATTCAGTATATGTATAATTCGCATAAAATGAAGGGATTGTATTAGAAATTATTGAAATTTTACAAAAAAAACACAAATAATATAGCAATCAGTAGTAAACTTTTAAAACCTTTGTCTGATCAGTATTTAAAAATTTTCCGCTATTTTAATTGCCCTGATCACTACTATATTTACAAATTTCAGTGTCTTTGATAAGTTCTGTTTATAATATCTAATGGCATTATCTTTTGTCTGTACTTTAAGAAACAAATATATAACATAATTTTATTTTGCCAGGGAACTTTTCAGGAATCATTAATTAATTATCATTGTTTTTTGCTTGGATCAGCATCTTTCTATAGGAATACTAAATCATTTTTGATAGCTTGGGTGGTGAAGCTATACAAAAACATTCCCGACTGCTTGGAGAAGTCGGGAATCTAAAATTAAGGTGATAACCGCTCGATTTTCCAATTTCCATTATCTATGAGAGTATATCGCAACCGATCATGTAAGCGGCTGGATCTTCCTTGCCAAAACTCAATTTCCTGGGGAATAACTCGAAACCCCCCCCAATGAGGAGGTCGAGGTACTTCTTGATTTTCATATTGACGCTGAAATTCTATTAATTGTGCTTCTAATACATCTCTATTGGCAATAACTTCACTTTGATTAGAAGCCCAAGCACCCAAACGACTGAAGGGTGGACGCACTTCAAAATAGCTATCAGACTGTGCTGAAGAAATTTTCTCGACAGTCCCCACAATTCTGACTTGACGTTCTAGTTCAGCCCACCAAAAAACCAAAGCAGCCTGGGGATTTACTGATATTTCTTGTCCTTTTTGACTCTTATAATTAGTAAATAATACAAAACCGCGTTCGTCAATATCCTTGAGTAGTACCATTCTTGCCGAAGGCTTACCATCAGGTGTACAGGTAGCCAAAGTCATAGCATTAGGTTCAGGTAGTTGGGCTGCTACGGACTGGTTAAACCAGATTTTAAATTGTATAAATGGATTTTTGTCAATCTCGTTTTCATTTAAATCTTTAAGGGTGTAGTCTTTACGAAGATCAGCAATGCTTTTATCTATCATTTTTATTTTCTCACGATTTAGATTCAGCGTATATTAGTATTGGGGAAAACATTCTATGATCAAAATTAGTACGTTTTTTGGACAATAGGGAATAGGAATTACGCCACCCTGCCCTGCAAGCCCCTGAAGCCTCCTGTTTATACATTAAATCAGATGCGCCGTTTTGCCTCTCTGCAAACTTTGTTAATTTATGGACTCAGTGGACCAATTATTGCTCTCAATATCTGGCTGATGTCTGTATTATTTCATTTTTTTCAAAATCCCCTGACTATCCTCAGTATTTCTGCCATTCTGGCTTTTTTACTGAATTATCCAGTCAAGTTATTTGCAAACATTAGAATTAGACGCACTCAAGCAGTAATCATTGTTTTAATACTTACCTTAACTTTATTTATTGTTTTAGGTGTTACTCTTGTACCAATGTTGATTGATCAAACCATTCAACTTTTGAATAAGATTCCAGATTGGTTAGCGACTAGTCAAGCCAATTTCGATCATTTAGAGATGTTAGCAAAGCAAAGGCGGTTATCTATAGATTTAAAGTTGGTGACAAATCAAATCAATGCTAATATACAAAACTTAGTTCAGCAAATAGCTTCAGGGGCTGTAGGATTTGCGGGAACGCTATTATCAGTAATACTCAATGTCATATTAGTCATTGTTCTCGCCTTTTATATGTTAATATATGGCGATCGCGTCTGGACTGGATTAATCAATCTTTTACCATCAAATATTGGTATCCCCTTTAGCAAGTCATTACAATTAAATTTCCAGAACTTTTTTCTGAGTCAATTATTACTAGGACTATTTATGATCATAGCCCTTACGCCCATTTTCTTATTTTTGAGAGTACCATTTGCCCTCTTATTTGCTATTATTATCGGTATTTCTGGACTTATTCCCGTTGTTGGCGCAACCTTGGGCATTGGTTTAGTCACAATGTTGGTATTAATTCAAAATTGGTGGTTAGCATTTCCAGTCGCTACAATGGCAGTTATCATGCAACAAATTAAAGATAATCTATTAGCTCCCAAACTAATGGGTAATTTTATCGGACTCAACCCCCTGTGGATTTTTATCGCCATTTTAATGGGATTTGAAATTGCGGGTTTACTGGGAACACTGGTGGCTGTACCAATCGCTGGAACTATCAAAGGTACTTTTGATGTGATCAAAAACAGTCAGCACAGTGATTTTGTCGCAAATTTTCGGGCTAATTACGGCTCAGAATTTGGACAAGATGAATAAATTAGTCAGTTGTCAGTGGAACTATTATTCTTGAGCATGCGTGACCTCTGATTTCTGGTATATCAAATTTTGAATTGATGGATGCAGTTGAATTATTAGAAACAATTACACACCTGATTTCCCAAGCCGAAAAAGGGGAAATTGACCCTTGGGACGTGCGAGTTATTGAGGTGATTGATAATTACTTGAAATTAATGTCCCCAGAAGCAACTACCAGAGGCTATGAAAGTGATTTATCTCAATCTGGACAGGCTTTTTTATCAGCATCAAAGCTTGTATTATTTAAGGCCAATACATTAATGCAACTGTCAACGGTATATAATACTCCAGAAGAAGTTATAGATGATACAATATTAGCAATTGAAGATGGATTGTCATCTCCAGCCCGTCCCTTACAATTAGAGCAACACCTGCGTCGTCGTCCAGCAGCTATGCCACCTCGAAAACGTCGAGTGACATTGCAAGAGTTAATAGACCAGTTGCAAATCATGGCCAGCCAGTTAAAACTGGTAGAAAAATCTGACAAACCTCAGCGAACTAAGCGCCAGTCTAGTGTGCAAACCATGCGGGAAGCCCTAGAGTTAGCCCACCAAGAAAATTTAACGGAAGTCGCGTTAGAACTAGAACAGGTGTTACATAGTGCTGCTAAAGAGCGAAATTTGGAGGAACAATGTTGGAATCTAGAAGAACTGATAGATTTATGGATACAGACAAAGCAACCGGGGAAAAACGGACATGATCACCAATCAGGACATAGTAGCATGATTAGCGTTTTTTGGGCTTTACTGCTACTCTCGGCTCAATCTAAGGTGGAGTTATTTCAAAAAGAATTTTACCAGGAAATTTCAATTCGTTTACCTAATTAAAGTCCAGGAGCAGGGGGAGCATAAATTTCTATCCCCTAATGACAACTGACAACTGACCAATTACTAAGGAATAAGATTTTATGAAAGCGATGATTCTTGCCGCAGGAAAGGGTACTCGTATCCGTCCTATTACCTATACAATTCCCAAGCCTATGATTCCCATACTGCAAAAGCCAGTCATGGAATTTTTATTGGAATTATTGCGCCAACACGGATTTGATCAAATTATGGTCAATGTCAGCCATTTAGCAGAGGAAATAGAAAGTTATTTCCGTGATGGTCAGCGGTTTGGAGTGCAGATTGCCTATTCTTTTGAAGGTAAAATTGATGATGATGGTAAACTCGTAGGGGAAGCCATTGGTTCGGCTGGAGGTATGCGTCGGATTCAAGACTTCTCACCATTTTTTGATGATACCTTTGTAGTATTGTGTGGTGATGCTTTAATTGACTTAGACTTAACTGCGGCGGTAAAATGGCATAAATCCAAAGGTGCGATCGCTACTATTATCACTAAATCAGTTCCCAAGGAAGAAGTTTCTAGTTACGGTGTAGTGGTTACTGACGACGATAATCGCATTCAAGCTTTCCAAGAAAAACCCCCAATAGAAGAAGCCCTTAGCACTAATATCAATACAGGTATTTATATTTTTGAGCCAGAAGTATTTAAATATATACCCTCTGGAGTAGAATATGACATTGGTAGCCAGTTATTTCCCCAACTTGTGGCCGATAATGCCCCTTTTTACGCTATTCCCATGGATTTTGAATGGGTAGATATTGGTAAAGTTCCCGATTATTGGCGAGCAATTCGCGGCGTTTTATCAGGGGAAATCAAAAATGTACAAATCCCCGGACATAAAGTCGCTCCTGGTATTTTTACGGGGTTAAATGTATCTGTAAATTGGGATAAAGTTGATATTACTGGACCTGTTTATATTGGCGGAATGACCAAAATTGAAGATGGAGCAAAAATTATTGGACCTGCCATGATTGGTCCAAATTGCTGGATTTGTAGTGGGGCTACTGTAGATAACAGTGTGATTTTTGAATGGTCCCGTTTAGCTCCCGGAGTCCGCCTAGTTGATAAACTGGTGTTTGGACGGTACTGTGTAGATAAAACCGGAGCATCCATTGATGTCCAAGCTGCGGCTTTAGATTGGCTGATTACAGATGCGCGTCAAACTCGTCCCATAGAAACGCCTTTAGAACATAAAGCCATTGCTGAATTATTGGGAACAAGTTCAATTTAGTCAGTTGTCAGTTGTCAGTAGCAAATTACAACTGACCACTGACTACTGACTATTAACTATTCAAGTAAGTATATCTTTGTAAACTTTGCTCGTAAGTTTGTAGAAGTCGCTGGGATTCGGCTAAGGTGATGTGCTGTTCTTCTAAAGCCCGCTCACAACGCTGGCGAATATTTTCTACCATGTCTTCAGCATCATATTGAACGTAACTAACGACTTCACTCATGGTATCACCTTTAACAACGTGTTCAATTTGGTAGCCTTTGGGAGTTAAATTGATATGAACGGCGTTAGTGTCACCAAAGAGATTATGTAAATTCCCCATAATTTCCTGGTATGCTCCATTCAGGAACATTCCTAAATAATAGGGTTTTCCCGGATGAAATTTGTGTAATTCTAACACTGATTTCACATCTCGCAAATCTATAAAGCGGTCTATTTTCCCATCACTATCACAGGTGAGGTCTGCTAAAATTCCTCTGCGGGTTGGTTCTTCATCCAGACGATGTATAGGCATAATGGGAAATAGTTGATCTATAGCCCAACAGTCTGGTGCTGATTGAAACACAGAAAGATTGATGTAGTAAATGGAAGCCATGATTTTTTCTAGGTCTTCCAATTCATCAGGTACGTATTCTTCCTGACGGATGATAGTTAAAACTTTTTGACAACAAGCCCAGTAAAGACGTTCGGCCTTAGCGCGTTCATTCAAGCGCAAAATTCCTAAATTAAAGCGACTGATAGCTTCTTCTTTGAATTGGGCAGCGTCGTGATAAAATTCTTGGTAATTTTCTTTATTGATAGATTGGTAAGTTTCCCACAGATATTTAATAATCGGGGATTCTCCGTCTTGGGGAGGATCAGGAGGATCAAGGGGGACATCACTGGTACTGAGAACGTCAAAAATTAACACTGATTGGTGAGAAGAAATCGCCCGACCACTTTCACTCACAAGAGTAGGTACGGTAATTTGCCGTTCATCACAGGTATCTTTTAACTCGGCTACAATGTCGTTAGCATAGTTTTGCATATTGTAGTTTTTTGAGGTGTAGAAATTCGTTTGTGAGCCGTCATAATCTACACCCAAACCACCACCAACATCTAAGTATTTCATGTCTGCCCCTAGCATCGCCAATTCTACGTAAATACGACTAGCTTCTTGGATGGCATCCTTAATGACATTGATAGCCGAGATTTGGGAACCAATGTGAAAATGTAACAGTTGTAGAGAACCGAGTAAGTCAGCTGCACCTAATTTTTCCACAGCTTCCATAATTTCGGGAATTGTTAAGCCAAATTTAGCGCGATCGCCTGTAGAAGTTCCCCAGCGACCCATACCTTGGGTGCTTAATTTTGCTCTAACTCCCAAAATTGGCTTAATTCCTAATTGACGACTAGCAGCAATGGCTAAATCCACCTCTTCAATTTGCTCCAGGACGATAATTGGTGTTTGTCCTAGTCTTTGGGCTAACATAGCGGTTTCGATGTATTCCTGGTCCTTGTAGCCATTGCAAATTAACAATGCTCCAGGGGTATCCAACAAAGCCAAAGCGATCATTAGTTCTGGCTTAGAACCTGCTTCCAAACCAAATTGATGGGGTTTACCAAAACGAACTAAATCTTCAATCAGGTGACGTTGTTGATTGCACTTAACAGGAAATACCCCACGATAGACACCAGGGTAATTATAGCGAGCGATCGCCTTAGCAAAACAAGCATTTAAGCGCTCAATCCGGTCTTCCAAAATATCGGAAAAGCGGATTAACATAGGAAGACCCAAATTACGCTGTTGTAGAGCATTAACCAACTCAAACAAGTCCAAAGACCCACCACGTTCACCCTTGGGAGAAACAGTCACATGACCAGCAGCATTAATCGAGAAATAAGGCCGACCCCAACCTTCAATCCGATAAAGGTCTTCACTATTCTCAATTTTCCAGGGAATAGATAAATTTCCCGTACTTGTGCTACTAGGTACTAACAGTTTCTTCTCTCTTTGGCTTTTCAATTCAGCTTTATGCCCATTAGGGGGCATTTTTACAATCTCATCAGCAGTTGACTCGACACCCATTTCTTCC
The DNA here is from genome assembly GCA_001672075.1 of Anabaena sp. CRKS33. Taxonomy (GTDB): domain Bacteria; phylum Cyanobacteriota; class Cyanobacteriia; order Cyanobacteriales; family Nostocaceae; genus Dolichospermum. The sequence continues at coordinate 27,282 of LJOT01000001.1, read as the reverse complement.
TGACCTCTGTGTGTTGCCCACGAATTAACAATTTAACAAAATAGTCTGGTAAAGGATATAAGACTAGAAATAATTTCTAATTAAGATTTAAGATAATCAGCCAATACTCTTTTGTGCTGAGAATGGTTAGTTACAAAAATATGCGTTAGTCTATGGATAATTACTTATTGCTGTATGTAATTGGCAAAGAAAATGGTAATTGAATCCGATTATCCACCATGATCAGAAAAAATTGCTCAGACTACTAGACAAAAGACATCAATACAACTGACAATTAACCCATCAAAATTAGATTATGTTTTTGGAGACAGACTTGGAACGCACATTTTTAGCAATTAAGCCGGACGGTGTACAGCGTGGTTTGGTGGGTGAAATTATCCGCCGTTTTGAAACTAAAGGCTTTACCTTAGTTGGGTTGAAGTTTATGAAAGTCAGTAGAGAATTAGCGGAACAACACTATGCTGTTCACCGTGAAAGAGCTTTTTTCCCTGGTTTAGTGGAATTTATCATTTCTAGTCCAGTGGTAGCAATGGTTTGGGAAGGTGAGGGCGTTGTTGCAGCAGCGAGAAAAATTATTGGGGCAACCAACCCCTTAAACGCAGAACCAGGGACAATTCGTGGCGATTTTGGCGTTAACGTAGGTCGTAACCTGATTCACGGTTCTGATGCTCAAGAAACAGCCCAAACAGAAATCGCTTTATGGTTTAAAGATGAAGAATTAGTTGCTTGGCAACCTCATATCACACCTTGGTTGCATGAATAATTAGGTAATGAGTAATAGGTAATAGGTAATAGGTAATGGGTGGTAAAACTCTTAGCTGTTATCTGTCACCTATTACCTGAAATAAATATGAAAAATTTAATACACCATAAGAGATTTTGAAAACCTCCTTTTGGAGGGTAGGAAAAAAGATTGTATGACAAGATGTGATACATAATTTCCTTGATACTAAATCATTAGATATGATTATAATAATCATCAAAATATTTTAGCACTTGATATTAAGTTAGTACCAAAAATCTGTGCTTATATTAAATTATCACTTGAGCATAAAATAAAATAATTAATTAATTACTGTGTTAGAAGCTTGTGTACTAATAACAATATTATGCGGTTTTTTCGGAATTATCCTCAAAAAAAACCTGGTGATGAAAATTGTCTCCATGGATGTGATGAGTACAGGTGTGATTGCCTTTTATGTACTAATTGCATCACGAGAAGGCTTATTTACCCCCATTATTTCCGATGTCAAAAATCTCGCTTATGCTGATCCTGCTCCCCAATCTGTTATTTTGACGGGTATAGTTATCGGCTTTTCCATTCAGGCTTTAATGCTTGTGGGCGTGATGAAATTAGCTAGGGATAATCCCACCTTAGAAACCGATGAAATTGAAAGAAATAATACACCATAAAGAAAATAAATGATGGATAAAATTACTGTTGCTTGGGTAACAATACCATTTTTGCTAGGATTCATAATTTTTTTAGTACCCAAACTTAACCGACATTTAGCATTATGGGGAACTATAGCTTCTGCTGGTTATGGGTTACAGATGTTAATAGTACCTACTACTATTAATCTCACATTACTGGATAGTTTTGGGAATAGTTTGTTAGTAGATCAATTAAGCGGTTATTTTATTCTCACCAATGCTTTAGTTACTGCTGCGGTAATTTTATACTGTTGGCAGAGTGATAGAAATGCTTTTTTCTTTGCCCAAACTATTTTAGTACATGGTAGTTTAAATGCTGCTTTTATTTGCAATGATCTTGTTAGTGTGTATATAGCATTAGAAGTAAGCGGTATTGCGGCTTTCTTGTTAATTGCTTATCCACGTAGCGATCGCTCAATTTGGGTAGCTTTACGTTATCTATTTGTGAGTAACACCTCCATGTTATTTTACTTAGTGGGTGGAATATTAGCCTATCAAAATAGTCATTCATTTACTTTTGCAGGTTTAAAGGATGCACCTCCAGAAGCAATAGCTTTAATATTTCTAGGGTTATTAATTAAAGCAGGGATATTTGTATCCGGTTTATGGCTACCTTTAACCCATTCAGAATCAGAAACACCTGTTTCGGCGTTAATGTCAGGTATTGTAGTCAAAGCTAGTGTATTACCTTTACTGCGATGTGCTTTTGTTTCCGATGAACTCAATACTATAGTTACTACCTTTGGTGTAGCTACTGCTTTAATGGGCGTATCCTATGCAGTATTAGAAAAAGATACTAAGCGGCTGTTAGCATTCAGTACCGTATCCCAACTAGGTTTTATTCTCGCAGCACCAGCAGTAGGTGGTTTTTATGCACTTACTCATGGACTAGTAAAATCATCATTATTTTTGATGACAGGTTCTTTACCCAGTCGCAATTTTAAAGAATTGCAACATCAAGCGATTAATACCAAAATTTGGATACCTTTAGTAATAGCCAGTTTATCAATTTCTGGGTTTCCATTATTAGCAGGTTTTGGGGCAAAAGTGTTAACTATGAAAAGTTTAACATCTTGGCAATTTATCGCTATGAATATTGCGACTGTGGGAACTGCCATAGCCTTTGCCAAATTCATTTTCTTACCCCACAGTAAAGAGGGAGAACAGAATATTAAACCAGGATTTTGGATAGCTATAACTTTGTTAATTAGTGGTTTAATAGTGGGGAATATTGTCTATCTCCAAGGTTATGATATGGCAAATATTGGTAAAGCGATTATTACCATTGCCATTGGTTGGTTAGCATATCATTTAATTTTCAAAAAACTCTCAATTTATGTACCAAGAATGTTGGAGAAATTTGAAAATTTAGTGGGAGTAATGAGTTTAACATTAATTGTAATATTTTGGATGGCGTTAGCATGATTGGACATCTAATATTAAGACTAACAATATGGTTTTTACTCACTGCTAACTTTAGTGTAGAAAACATCATTATTGGTGTAATTATCGCCTTAATTTTACCGCGAGGTTTCACAACTAGGGAAAGATTAACAGAATGGTTACAGGTAACGGGTAAAATATTCACTGCCATTCCTATAGCATTTCTGGAAGCATTTGAAATCATTTTCCGTCCCCATAACAAAGAGGAAATGATACCCGAAGAAATTAAACTCAAAAGATCACCATTGTTGATATTTGTAGATGTTTTTCTGATTACCTTTACCCCCAAAACCATTGTAGTTAGATACAATGAACAAGGGTTTTATGAAGTGCATCATATTAAACCAGGAAGAGAATAAAAATAATCAATAGGACTTTAACTATGAACCTAGAAATAGTATTAATAGCAATGATTTTAGCCTTACTTATTCCCATTTATGAAGCCTGTAAAAGTGATGATACATGGCAGAAAATGTTAGCTTTAGGGAGTATTTCCAGTAAAGCATCAATTATGATTCTCGTAGTGTCCGTTTTACGAGATGATTGGATGATAGGAGTAGTAGCATCTATAATGTTAAGTGTAGGAAATGCAGGTTTTATGTTATTAGCACATATTTTGAGAAGGTTGAATGAAGCATGAATAATAATATTATTATTTTCATCAGTTATACCTTCATCGGGATAGGGATATTTTTCTGGTTTTGGGGAACTTGGCATTTAGTCAGTAACAGATCAGTATTATTCAAATTACATGGTCTTTCTGTGGCTGATACATTAGGTTCAATGTTAATAATTGTGGGACTGTTAATGAAAATACCCCATCAATGGCCATTGCTAATTTTAGGGATTATTTCCTTAGCGATTTGGAATACAATGTTAGGTTATGTCATAGCATATTGTTCAACAGAAGAGGCGAAAAATGAATGATTCTTATCTCTATGTAATTATTGCCTTATTACCTCTAGCTGCGGGAATGGTAGTCACTCAAACTAACCCCTATCATGCCTTAATAATTAGGGGGGTATTAGGGGCAATGGCAGCTATGGTAGATGCAGTTTTAGGGGCAGCAGATGTGGCATTAACAGAAGCATTAATGGGAACAATGCTATCAATTACTTTATATGCGATCGCAGTTCGTTCATCCTTAGTATTACGTCTTGGTGTCATGGAACATCAGTCAATAGAAAAAAATCAGGATAGCAATTTTCAACAACTAATAAACGATTTTCGCAGCATTTTTAATAAACATTATTTGCGTCTAGAACTTGTACCTTATCCTACTCAAGAAACTTTACAACAGGCACTAATTGAAAAAGAAATTCATGCTAGTTGTGTGCAATTAGACAGGGTTGTGGAAGCAGAAGAAACATACCAAACTGTGATTAGAGTGCAACGCATTTACAACATCGTAGAAAGTGAACTTTCATCACCAAAAACCACTTTAAAATATTTCAATGTTTTAGATTCAGGGAAGCAAACTTTATGAAATTAGTTTACATTTTAGCCGGAATAGCTTTATTTGTGAAAATGCTGATTATGCCTCATTCCGAACCAAATTCACTAGATATTTCCATTGTGGAAACAGTGGTGAAAGAAAGTGGAGTTCCCAACGCGGTATCAGGGATTATTTTCAGAAATCGGTTATATGATACAATTTTTGAAGTTATTGTTTTCACTATTGCCATTCTCGGAGCTAATTTTTTATTAGCTAATGAAAAACCATCTTGCAGCATGTATCAATTTAAAGATCAACCATCAATAATATTAGCTCGTCTAGGGGCAACAATTGCGGCATTAGTGGGCATTGAATTAGCAATTAGGGGACATTTGAGTCCTGGAGGCGGTTTTGCGGCTGGAGTCGCTGGGGGAACAGCAATTGGACTCATAGCAATTACCTCATCATACCAGTGGATGCAGGATATTTACCAACGTTGGCACGCTGCTATTTGGGAAAAGATTTCGGTATTGGTTTTCATTGTTTTAGCAGTGATAACTTTGTCGGGGCTAGAATTACCCCACGGTGAGTTAGGGGCCTTATTTAGTGGTGGAATTTTACCGATATTAAACATCCTAGTTGCTGTTAAGGTAGCATTAGGTTCTTGGGCTGTGGTTTTGATTTTTATTCGTTATCGCGGTTTGTTATAAAAGATACTAAAACCTAGTAATTTGTTAATTTTGTCCCTAATTATAATTAATAGGTAATAGGTAATAGGTACTAAAACTCTTACCTGTCACCTAATTCCCGTTCTCATCACTTTGAGACTTCAGTTTTTTCCCTTTCTTCTGGGACTAATTCAACAACGGTGCGTTTGGAAAATCCCCAAGCTAAGATCACACCAATAACAGTCACTACTAGCCATTGTGGTGGCACTAAATCATCATTGATGACTTTTAACAGCAACCGTAAACCCACAAATGCGACAGTAATATAACCCGCGTCTTCTAAATTTTCATATTCATCTAACCAACGGATAAATAATCCAGCCATGAATCTTAGGGTGACAATACCAATGGTTGTACCGGTGATTACTAACCAGGTTTCTTGGGAAACTGCGATCGCGGTTGTGACACTATCCAAGGAAAAGGCTAAATCTGTTAAGGCAATTACGGGTATAGCTTGCCACAAAGAGTTAAACCGTGGACCGTGATGATGATTGGAGTCGTCTTCCTGAGAACTAAAGTGTTGAAATACTAACCATAAGAGATAACCAGCACCCAAAAGTTCAAATTGCCAAAATTTTTGTACCCAAGTCGCTGTTAACAGCAGGGTAATTCTTAAAATATAAGCAAATACTAAGCCAATGTTGAGCGCTTGACCTTCTCGTTTTTTGTCTTCTAGTCCTTGAGCGATCGCAGCGAGGGCGATCGCATTATCAGCGGATAGTACCGCTTCTAAAAATACTAAAATTAACAGAACAATGGACGCTTCAACGCTGAAGTGAAAGTTTAGGTAATTAAATATTTTGTCTAACATTCCAATTTCACAAGAGGGGGATAATTAAAAATTAATAGGAGATTTTTACTGTAGAACGCACATTGACACTCTAAATTACCTCCTTGTTGTTTGGGCAATATGTTTATTATATATCATATATCAGATTTGTAGGTTGGGTTGAGGTACGTTCACGAAGTGTGGCGAAGCTATAACCCAACATGAGCTTCGGGTTGCGCTGTCGCTTAACCCGACCTACAAAAAATGGACAAGGTATCGTGTTGTTTACGCAATATGTTTATTATATATCAGAATGTCAGAGCCGAGAAAATAGTTAGTATTGCTGAGAGGTTGTTTGGAAAGTCGCAAAAATTTACTATAGACCTCTGTTTAAATATCTCTCCTACCTCTTCCTAACTCCTTGCTTAAAGGATACTAAGGTCAATTCCAATATGACAAATCAAAATCAAACCCCTCTTGTAGAGGCTTTAAAAGCTTGTCAAACCCGTTCTCATACACCATTTTACACCCCAGGACATAAACGCGGTACTGGTATTTCCCCAATTTTAAGGGATTTATTAGGTCAAGATGTCTTTCGTGCTGACTTAACAGAATTAGCAGAATTAGATAATTTATTCACACCCCAAAGTGTAATTTTAGCAGCACAAGAATTAGCAGCGGAGGCTTTTGGGGCTGAGAAAACATGGTTTTTAGTTAATGGTTCTACCTGCGGAATTGCAGCTGCAATTCTTGCTACTTGTAGAATGGGAGAAAAAATAATTCTCCCGCGCAATGTTCATTCTTCAGTTATTTCTGGATTAATTCTTTCTGGTGCAATTCCTATTTTTATAAATCCTGAATATGATGAATATTTAGACATTGCATATAGTATAAAACCAGAATTATTAAAAGCAGCATTAATAAAACATCCAGATACAAAAGCAGTATTGATAGTTTATCCGACTTATCATGGTGTTTGTGGAGATATAAAGGCGATTTCACATCTAACTAATCAATATAATATTCCTTTAATTGTAGACGAAGCCCATGGCGCACATTTTCATTTTCACCCAGAATTACCGAACTCAGCTTTAACCGCAGGTGCAGATTTAACTATACAATCAATTCATAAAACATTAGGGGCAATGACACAAGCATCAATGTTACATATTCAAGGTAAGAGAATTGATATTGATAGAGTTAATAAAGCCTTACAATTAGTTCAATCTACCAGCCCTAGTTTTATTCTTTTAGCTTCTTTAGATGCTGCACGTCATCAAATGGCAATACATGGAAAAAAATTGATGTCTCAAACTTGGGAATTAGCGCAAGAAGCGATAATTAAAATTAATCAAATTCCCGGTTTATCTACTCCTTTAATTAATAGCAACAAATCACCAGGATTTATAGATCTAGATCAAACTAGATTAACTGTAAATGTTAGTGAAATAGGATTTACAGGCTTTGCGGCTGAAGAAATTTTAGATGAAAAATTCCATGTCACTCCAGAATTTTCATCTTGGCAAAATCTCACATTTATTATTAGCTTAGGAAACACAAAAGCAGATATTCAAAACCTAATTCAAGGATTAAATAATCTTACCCATGTCACCCCCTTGACATCTGAGTGTCAACCGTGTAAGAATATAAGCGATGCTATAATTGTCTATAATCTGTCCATTTCTCCCCGTGAGGCCTTTTTTGCTAATAGTGAAGTATTACCTGTAGAGGAAACCCAAGATAGAATTTGTGCAGAAATTATTTGTCCTTATCCTCCAGGAATTCCTATATTAATGCCGGGGGAAATAATTACAAAATCAGCCTTAGAATATTTACAAGAAATTCAAAATATGGGTGGTTTTATTAGTGGTTGTACCGATGAAACTTTACAAACTTTAAAAGTTGTGAAATAATATAAGATAGTGTTTCTACATCATAACCCCTACTCTTTTGTGGGGATATTATACTTCACTCAACCAACAACCGCTATAATACAGAATTGGGTTTTAAATCAATGCAAATAAAAACTTTTATTTTCGCGGTTTCACTTTCCTTTATCTCTACTGTCAATATCCCAGTTTTTGCTCAAATTCGAGTTCTTCCAAGTTTACCCACCAACAAAATTGAAGATCAAGAAAAAATCAGTAATATCAAGAAATTGTTAGATATAACTGGTTTTAAAAACATAGCAAGGTTAGAAACAATCAAATTAAGAGATAGCTTCAAAGCTAAATATCCTCAAATACCTGCAAAATTTTTAGATGCTTTTTTGGCTGAATTAAAACTAGAGGAAATAGTAGATGAATTAATTCCTCTTTATAACAAATATTTTACCAATGAAGAAATAAAAGGACTTATTGCATTTTACGAAACACCACTGGGAAAGTATTATTTAACTGTGGGACCTCAAATTTCTAATGAAGCAGAAGAAATTGGCAGAAAATATGGGATACGAGCCATGCAGAGAGCATTGGAAAAATTGAAATTAGAAGGATTGACATCAGAAGGATATGTCATTCCGCGTTAATGAAACCTGAATGTTTATATTTTTGCTATAGTTGCGGGTATTTCTTCCTCAATTTCATAACCATGAGTTAGATTTTCCTTAGCTCTATCAATCAAATCTAAACCTTGTTGTACAGTTTCCATTAAACTTAATTTACCTCGTAAATCAGCAGCACCAGCAAAACCTTTAGCATACCAAGTCATGTGTTTACGCGCTTGACGGACTCCCCTATCTCCCTTGTATTCCCATAAAGCAAAAAGATGTTCTCGCGCACATTCTAAACGTTGAATGGGGTTAGGTGGTGGTAATAATTCTCCTGTTTTTAAGAAATGATCAACTTCACCAACTAAAAAGGGATAACCCAAAGTTCCACGAGAACACATTACCCCATCTGCGCCAGTTTGTTCTAAACATTTTACCGCAGCTTCCACAGAAAAAATATCCCCATTACCAATAACAGGAATTGACAGAACTTTTTTAACTTTAGCTATCCATTCCCACCGCGCATTACCATTATAACCTTGAGCGCGAGTGCGTCCATGAACAGTAATCATTTTTGCTCCTGCGTCTTCCATGCGTTTAGCAAAATCTAAAATAGTAATTTCATGATCATTCCAACCAATACGAGTTTTCACAGTGACAGGAACATCTACCGCTTTCACAACTTCCCGCACAATTGCCTCTGCAATTTCCGGTTGACGTAATAAAGAAGAACCACCACCATTTTTCGTAATTTTATTCACTGGACATCCCATGTTAATATCAACAGTATCTGCACCTTCCGCAACCGCTTTTATTGCTGCTTCCGCTAGAAAATCGGGACGACAATCAAATAATTGAATACTAATAGGTCTTTCTTGAGGATCTACCTCCATAATTTTTGGTAATTGGTTAACATAGTGTAAACCCGTTGCATTGACCATTTCCGTATACATCATAGATTCTGGTGCATAACGACGTACTAAACGACGAAACACCAAATCAGTCACCCCCGACAATGGAGACTGTAAAACACGGCTTTTAACCGCAAATGAGCCAATTTTGAGAGGTGTCGAAAGTCTAGCTTGAAGTTCAGGAGAAAGAGAAATCATGGTTAAAATTAAAAATAGAATCGTTAATTGGGGAATTGAGGACTGACGAGGGGTAGTTAATCAAAGCGTAGATGATTAAACCAGTAAATCCTAATGGACAGAAAATAAAATGACTATAAAAAACAATCAAAATCAAGATCGTCTTCTTGTTTCTTATCTTCTGTGTGGAGCAGGTTTTCTTGGTATAGGAGGCTTACATCGCTTATATAATGGCAAAATCGGTACTGGTTTACTATGGCTATGTACTGGTGGTTTATTTTATATTGGACAAGTTGTTGATTTGTTGATCATACCGAATATGGTTGACGAATATGAGCAAAAATTGCGATTAAAAGCAGGTGTATCATCTGCGGGTATACCCATGAACGAGCGGATATTTATATCACAAGTTCACCAACCAAATGGTAAACCACTCATTGTCAAACTCATAGAAGCAGCAGAGGATAATGGTGGTAGTTTAACAGTCACTCAAGGTGTTAAGGCCACAGGAGCTAGTTTTATAGAAGTAGAAACCATGCTCAAAGAAATGCTACAATCAAATCATGTAAGAATAGGCAACAACCCCATTTCTGGAGTCGTGACTTATTACTTTGATGAATTGTAATAATCAACAATAGCATCTTTAATCAATTACCTAAGTTCTATGACTACTATAAAATCTGTTGAACTAGGCATTATTCATCTTCCTGATCATACCGAATTACCAGAATCAAATGGGAATTTCGTGAAAAATTTTCAAGAACATCCACAAAGCATTTTACTAACTGACTCTATTAACAGCGTATTGCAAAAGATACATCCTGATGGACAGTATACCATTGGTCAGGATTCCGGTATTTATTGGCGTTTAGCTGAACCTCCAGAAAAAGGTGCAGAATCACCAGATTGGTTTTATGTAGCCAATGTACCACCGATGTTAAATGGTAAATTTCGCCGTTCTTATGTATTATGGCAGGAATATGTAGCACCTTTAATAGTTTTAGAATTTGTTTCTGGGGATGGTTCAGAAGAACGAGATAAAACACCGATAACTGGTAAATTTTGGGTATATGAACAAGCGATAAGAGTACCGTTTTATGGAATTTATGAAGTCCAAAAAGCCAGTATTGAAGTTCATCATTTAGTTAATGGTTCTTATCAGCTACTACCAGCTAATGAAAGAGGTCATTATCCCATTTTACCATTAGGTGTAGAGTTGGGAATTTGGCAAGGACAATATCAAAATATGGAAGCGCCTTGGTTGCGTTGGTGGGATATTCAGGGGAATTTATTGTTACATAGTGGAGAGAAGTGTGTACAGTTATCTAATGAAACACAGCAACTAGCATCTCAGTTAGAACAGGAACAGCAAAAAGCCGCACGTTTGGCGGAACGGTTGCGGGAGTTGGGGGTTAACCCAGATGAAATGTGAAGATAGAGGGGTTAGGGGAAGGTAGGGCGATCGCATTTTATCAGAAAACGCCGTAATACCCCATCCCTCTACAGTGTGGGGATGTAAGGCAGGTAAAATTAAACACCCTCCAAGGGATATTAAGCGCAGCTTAATCGTGAGAGAGGGTAGTTTCATTTTTACAATTAGGGATTGACTAATTCCTTTACAAAAAAAAGTTAGTCGTAAAAATAAAGGTTCTAATAATCGTAAAAAAGCTATTAACCGTCTTGGTAGAAAACACTTGCAAATTTCACGTCAACCTCAAGACTTTGCTGTTAAAACAGCATTGTGCAAAGCATCCTTTTAAAAAAATTCTTCTATCAAATTATCTAAAAATAGGTAACGACTCCATTTCTGAAGTCGTGACTTATGATTACGTTAACTAATTTCTACCTAGCCATTTTTGACCGTTCAAACGATATACTAATCGAGACACCAATAAATCTAGGGTGATTTTCCGCTCGTCAATTAAAAATGATTCTAGGGTACTCGGTTTTTTACCTTCATTACAGGAAAAACCCTTTTTACCTTGAATATTCTCTTCGGGGAAATATACATTAAACTGGCGTTGTCCCCCTTGCCAGGAACCGATAACTTGCCAACATTCTTCCGCTGAGGTAAAACCAATTATGGAATACTTCTGCTTGGCAAAAGTCAGTTTTACATCTGGCACACCTTCTTTTGTAATTGCTTCTTGCAGGGCTGGGAGATAATGTTGCTGCATAAACTCTTCAAAAGGCTTATCTTCCAAAGCTGGGGGTTTTTCCTTTTTGGCAGCTTTGGCGGCGGTTTTTTCGCTTTCTGCTGGAGTTTGTGTGGTTTCTTCTGCCATTGCTCGTTTTAGGGTAGTCAGTTATTTTTATTTTGACATACCAGAGCCATGAATTTGGGAATTTTATTCATTTACTGTTGAGGCAGAGCCTCTGGACTACATTCCCAGTCGGAGACTGGGAACGAGATAACGAGATATGACTAAAACTTTATACTCTAAACATTTATATATGCTTCAACCACCTGCAACAGCAGGAACAATACTCACCTCGTCACCATCCTTAAGGGTTGTTTCTGTACCTTCTAAAAAGCGAATATCTTCGCTATTGACATAGAAGTTCAAGAACCTTCTGAGTTCGCCTTGATCATCACATAAACGCGCTTTAATACCAGGACAGCTTTCCTCTAAGGAATCTAATAATTCAGAAATATTAATAGCACTACATTCTAATACAGAGCGATTTTCTGTAAACTGTTGCAAAGCGGTGGGAACTAAAACTTTTACGGCCATTGTTTAAACGTTAATTGTGAGTGAGTGAGTTAAATAGGCGGTTATAAACCGCGACAGGTAAAAACCTGAATTTTTGTTGAGTCCACGGAGGTGGACTTTATTTATATAACTGCGGTTTCTCACCGCTAAAGCTTCTAAACTAAAACTTGTTGCCATTCTAAACGGTCAAGGGTGCGGGATCTTTCTAAAGCCCGCTCAAAACTGTCTAGTTTGGCCTCAATTGTCAAAGGTTCGCCAATGTAGCCTTGAATTGCTTCCTGGGTTTTCAAACCATTGCCAGTGATATAAACTACTGTGGTTTCATCTGGATTGATTTTGCCAGCTTCGACTAATTTTTTAAGAACAGCAATGGTTGTACCCCCTGCAGTTTCTGTAAATATACCTTCGGTTTCTGCTAATAATTTAATACCTTCGATAATTTCCGCATCATTAACTGATTCAATATTACCGTTGGTTTTTTGAGCTATTTCTACAGCATATACCCCATCTGCGGGGTTGCCAATAGCGATTGATTTAGCAATTGTATTCGGTTTAACTGGTTTAATAAAGTCTTTGCCTTCTTTAAAGGCTGTCGCAATGGGAGAACAACCTTCTGCTTGAGCACCGCTGAACCGGACAGCTTTATTTTCTACTAAACCAACTTCTACAAATTCTTGGAAACCTTTATAAATTTTAGTAAATAGAGAACCAGAAGCCAAGGGTGCAACTATATGATCTGGTAATTCCCAACCTAGTTGTTCTGCAACTTCAAAGCCCAAGGTTTTAGAACCTTCAGAATAATAAGGACGGAGGTTAATATTCACAAAACCCCAACCATGGGTATTTGCAACTTCTGAACAAAGGCGATTAACTTGATCATAGTTGCCTTTGACAGCCATGAGGGTAGGACTATAAATCAAACTACCAATAATTTTACCAGCTTCTAAGTCAGAAGGAATAAATACACAACAATCTAAACCGGCATGAGCGGCGATCGCTGCGGTAGAATTTGCTAAGTTACCTGTACTAGCACAAGAAACAGTTGTAAAACCTAATTCTCTCGCTCTACTGAGGGCAACGGATACCACCCGATCCTTAAAACTCAGGGTGGGCATATTCACGGCATCATTTTTAATATAAAGCTTATTTAGACCCAGGCGACGGGCAAGACGGTGAGAACGCACCAAGGGAGTCATCCCTGTACCGACATCTATATAATTATCTGTAGCGACGGGCAAAAAGTGACGGTAACGCCAAATTGAGTTGGGACCTGCTTCAATAGTTTCTCTACTAACTAAGCTTTTAAGAACATTGTAATCATATTTGACTTCTAGCGGGCCAAAACATAATTCACATACATGAGTAGCTTTAAGCTCGTATTCTGCGCCACATTCTTTACACTTCAATGCCTTGAGTATGGAAGTGTTTGCTTGGTTGAGGTTTGTAATCGCCTGAGTCATAATTTACCTTTCCCTGGATGTCCGTCAACTTTGAAATCATAGTAGCACGAGACAAAATCATCGTCAAACATACCCGACAAAAATTATCGGGTTTGGTTACTCAACCGCAGTGGTTTAGCAGTACACACTTGAGTGAAATACTGTTACTAACAGCTTATCTAGTTCCCCTCATTGGGGTTTTATGACAACCAACAGGTAACTTGCTGTGTGTAACCAGTTGGGAGTACAGAATTTAGTATAAAAGAACAGCATATAAAAGCTATTAATGGGGGGTAAATACTGATTTATAGATTTTTGGTGAAAAAATACTAAAAATCATTTACATCCTGGAATTAATGCCATATATTATTTATCAATACAATCTAAAAACCAAATAAATCCTAGCAGTCAAAGGGCTTGAGTGCTAATGTCTGAGGTAATCTTGAAACTGATGTAATTGGCATAAATTCTACTTTTTCTAGATGAAGTTAGCGGACTTTTCCGCAATAGTTTTTGCCAAAAATAGAGGTTTATCGGCAATTAATGAATTCGGAGGACGAGAATGATTAAATACAGTTTCAACTTGATAGGGGTATCTCCTGTTTGGCATTTTTTTAATCACCAACAACAGAGTTTAGTAAAACCACAACATCAAGGGATAGAATATCTAGGAACTCACACTTGTACTTTAGATGCGTTCCTAGAATCTATAGAACCAATTCCTGTAAAATGGGGTTGGAATTTAGATCAAGTGGTAGATACGGTAATTGAGTTTTGGATGAATAATGCTGAGAGTATTAACTATTGGAAATCTCGTTTACAAGATGCCGGACATGATAGTTTACTCGTAGCTAGAGTAGCAGATATGAACTATTTGTCTGGGGAATTGGAATCTCTACTAGGGAAAAATTTGTAACTCTTAATTACCACCAATAGAATAGCAGGAAACAGGAAACAGGAAACAGAGTATTGTATTGTTTACCTGGGAACTGCTATGTCATTTTCTAATGCTTTGAGAATTTTTAAATACAATTCTTCTACTTTTTGTGCTGCTACTTTACCACTAGCAGCATAGTGATCTAAACCGGGAGAACCATTTACTTCAATTAGCGTATAATCTGTCATTGGCATAGTGATATCATGGGTAAGTATATCTACTCCAGCTAATCTTAATCCTATATCTTTGGTAATATTAATTGCTAGTTTTTGAAAGTCAGGATGAATAGTTTCGGAAAAATCTACAGCCTCACCTCCACTAGATAAATTAGCGTTATCTAAAAGATAAATAGTCTGATTATTAGGAATCACGCTATCCCAATGAAGATTTTGTGTTTTTAATTTTCTATCAAGACGGAAATCATCAAGTTCAAGTTTAATCAAGTTTTTTCTGCCGAGGCTAATAAATTTTTCCTGCTTTTGTTGTAGCAACTCTAAAACATTAGATATACCATTACCAACCACAAATAAAGGAATTCTTTGATAAGCAGCAATTACTTCATTATCTAAAACAACAATTCTATAGTCATTACCACTATAAAATTTTTCTACAATCAATCCCGATTTAATTTTGAATATTTTATTAGCCACATCATAATATTCTGCCTGATTATATACCTTAGTAACTAATATTCCATGACTAAGATTTAGAGGTTTAACAATTACAGGAAATCCCATTGATTCTGCATAATTAAATCCATCATCAATATTTCTGAGATTTGCTAATTTAGCGCATAACTTATCATTAAAAAAAGGTTTTCCCTCTGTAACTTTATATCCAAACTGCTTGAGAAAAAAATTACTATACGCTTTATCTTTAACTAACTCAGCTGCCCCAAAACCATTAATATCTAATTTGCTATGACTAAAAACTGATTTTTTGCCATTTTTAAATGTGATATGTCCGACTAATTCATATTCTGGTTCAACTAAAACTATAGCCCCTATTTCCAATGCTACTTTTTTGATAATTGATGTAATTGACATTTTTATTTTTCCAAACTATCTCAGATTATACGGAAAAAGTATAGCAACATTCGTAAATATTTGACAATCTAAAATCTCAAGTAATTCAGGACTTACACATCTGGCATAATAGATGAAATCGTAGTTAGGACTTTATTCCTATCTTCAATACGCTATGGTAACACTCATCAGGGCTAAAGCCCTGACTACCAACAAATGATATGATAATTTATACGACTACAATTATTTATATGTAAGCTTAAATACTGATTTACTCAGTATTTACTCCTTAGCAGCAAATAAAAGTAAATTTTATTAAAAAATAAGTTGTTGCATCACGTATTGACAATTTTGAAAATATGTAATACCAAGGTGGCATCATCAATAAAAAGCGATGGTACATTCTTGGTTAAGACACAAAGTAACGCCCTTCACTCAAGTTCATACGCATAAAATAATCATGCCACAAAATACTGATTACAAAAACACCACTTCAGAACATCAAGCCATAGCTTACAGAAAAAGGCTGAACGGCTGGGCTGTAGCCCGTGTCGTTACCGAAGAGGAAAAAGTAATTGTTGCCAGATTCCGCAGTCGTTCGGATGCAGAAGGTTATATTCAGCACATACGCCAATTAATTCTTGATGCTGATTTTGAACTTTTCTTTGATTGTCAACGTGAAGAAGCTGTAATATAAATTCACTGAGGCCAGGGGTAAGAGGAACAGATTTTCTTTGGGATTTTGAATTGTTTTGTCCTCTTATACCTTGAATTGCCAATTTACGGGTCAGTTAGCAGCCCATTGTGTTTGAGTAAAGCCTTGGTACTGGGTTCTCGTCCCCGGAAGGTTTTAAATACATCCATGGGATGCTGACTACCACCTAATGCTAAAATTGTATCTCGATAGCGTCTACCAATATCATGAATTGCGGCCTCATCTTCCAAGCCCGCTTCTTCAAAAGCAGCAAAAGCATCAGCACTAAGCACCTCAGCCCATTTATAGCTATAGTAACCCGCTGCATAACCTCCTTCAAAAATATGACCGAAAGCACACAAAAACCCATCCTCTGGTAATGGTGGTAACACAGTTGTCAACTTAGCAATCCGGTGTTGCACATCTGTGACAGTTTCCTGATTCTTGGGACAATAGCGGTGATGTAATTCCAAATCGACACTGCTAAAATATATCTGTCGTAACATAGCTGAACCACTCATGTAATTACGTGCTGCCAACAACTTTTGGTAATAATGTTCTGGTAATGGTTCACCTGTCTGATAATGTTTAGCCATACCCAATAATGTCTGGCGGTCATAACACCAGTTTTCCATAAATTGGCTCGGTAATTCCACTGCATCCCATTCAACATTATTAATACCTGCTGCTCCCAGATAATTTACCTTAGTCAGCATATGATGTAAACCATGTCCAAATTCATGGAATAATGTCTCAACTTCATCAAAAGCCATTAAACTAGGATTACCATCCACAGGGGGAGTTTGGTTACAAATCAAATAAGCGACAGGGAGACGGATAGTAGTTACAGCATTCTCTTTGATTTGTTTGCGGTGAATACAAGCATCCATCCAAGCACCACCACGTTTTTCAGCGGGACGGCTGTAAGCATCTAGGTAAAAATAGGCAATGGTTTCACCATATTTATCAGCAATTTGGAAATAACGGACATCCTCATGCCATACTGGTGCTTGGCCGTCAGCAGGAGTTACCGTGACACCAAAAAGCCTTTTTACCAGCCCAAATAAACCATCTAGGACTTGAGGGAGGGGAAAATAGGGGCGTAACTCTTCAGCTGTAAAAGCAAATTGTTCTTCCTGTTGACGTTCAGCCCAAAAACTAATATCCCAGTGTTGCAAATTTTCTGCTTCGGCTGCTTTTTTATTCTTTGCAAAAGCTTTAAGTTTATCTAAATCTTTAACAGCAGCATTATAACTAGCTTGACGGAGTTCTTCTAAAAGTTTTTCTACAGAGGAAACATCCTGAGCCATTTTACTAGCCAAACTGAGTTCAGCAAAAGTTTCAAAGCCAATTAACTGGGCTAATTCCTTTCTTAACTCTAAAATGCGGGTAATTAAGGGGTTATTATCTAATTCTCCAGAAGATGCTCGGGTAATATAAGCCTTATAGACTTTTTCCCGCAAATCCCGTCTGGTACTATGCTGCATAAAGGGGAAATAACTGGGAAAATCTAAAGTAATATGCCAAGGACCATGTTCTGGTGTGGCATTTTCCTCTCCAGCAGCACGAGCAGCTTGGGCTGCAAGGCTTAATAAGCTGCTTGGTAAGCCGTCAATGTCATCTAAGGTGGTGAGGATTAAAATAAAGCCTTTAGTGGCATCTAGGATATGATTAGCAAATCTAGTGCCTAGTTCGGCTAATTCCATCTGAATAGCATTAAAACGCTCCCTGGGTTCTCCCTCTAAGCCCACACCAGACAATTCTGCATCCCGAATAGCCGCTTTAATAATTCTCTGTTGGGCTGAATCTAAATTTTCCCAGGTATGACTATTACGAATTGCTTTAAAAGCATTATAGATAGGTTTACTTTGACCTAAGATATTCATAAACTGAACTACTTGTGGCTGTACCTTTTCATAAGCAATACGTAGTTCTGGACTATTTTTAACACCCATTAAATGATTGAGTATTCCCCAACTCCAACTTAGTCTTTCTGTCAATTTTTCTAAAGGTTCTATTAAACCAGTCCAAGTAGGCTGTATATTTGCCTCTAGGATGGTTAACTGCTTTTCAAGTTCTGCTAATAAATAATTAAAAGCTGGTTCGACTTGCTCTGGTTTAATATCCGCAAATGCAGGTAAACCAAAGCTTTGAAGTAAAGGATTTTGAGAAATAGTAGCAGTTGCACGCATGGTAGTGAATTAATAGCCAAGGAGTTAAGCGGGGACAAAAATTGATTTTTCTTGCTTGATATGGTGACTCAGTAAACGTAAAAATCAGCTTTTTTAGGAATAAGCTCAAATTGATACGCATGACTGTTACCGCACTATTTTTGGGTTGAAAATATCTTCGAGATACTCTATGTGATATAATCAGCATAAGTCAAAAACGTGGCGACAAACTTTCCCATTACTAGAATTACAAAACTAATATTGTAGCAATTTTTTTGCAACTAATTACTTTTATTTCCGCTAATTCTGTAGTCATAATGCGCTATAGGCAATTTACATCTTGAGTACACAATATGCAGTATCTGAGCAAAAAATATCATCAAGCTTTCTACGTATAAGAAATCAGCTATATTATAGCCATATAATATCTATTTTCTCTGTTCTCTGAAAATCATGTCTAACCTACCGCCGTTGAATACAGAAACAATTTGGGCAATCATTAATGATACCATTGATGATGCTACCGTGAACCAATTACTATGGTATTACTTAGGTTATCGCTATGATACCACAACAGAAACTTATGATCATAGTCAAGTAGAGACAACATGGAGAGAGGAATATCCCCAACCACCGGATTTTATAGATTCTCGTCCAGCAATTATGAAATTAACTCGTTCTATTCCTCCTGAAAATAAACAGCTACTTAAAGAAAAATTAGGTTTTAAAGGTTACAAAATTGGTGAATTTGGTCCTCGACAAACTCGCAGAGCCACCTCCGCAAATTGGTTATTAAGTTATATGTTAATCACCACAGGTAAAATTGAGTAAAATTACTGAACTGCGTCTACCTTGAAAACCATATTATTTGCTAATAATCTGTACAGAATCATCAAGCTTATAAATTCATCTATCTTCGTCTATCTTCATCTGCGTTCATCTGCGTTCATCTGCGGTGATTACTTCTGATTTCGGTTGAGGTATTAAATTATCTTCTCCCGGCTAATGTTATGGAAATAACACAGACTTATGTTGTATTTTTTCAAAAAGCTGTGTATATTAATATATATCAACCCTTGCACATAATAATCCTACATGAATTTGTGCAACTTGTTTTTTGTTTTTTGTTAACTAACTAATTTAGACTTAAAGAGAATAAAAAACAGTGTCACAGAAGTTTTAGGATTGCTAACGTATAACACAAATCAAGAGATTTCTGCTATGATCCACAAATTAATTAACACTAACATTAAGAGTTCTCATGTTTTGCTAACTCCTAATGAAGTCAAGGAAAAATTACCTTTAACTAAACCCGCTGAAAATACAATTTTAAAATTCAGACAAGAAATAGAACATATTCTAGATTTCCAAGATAGACGAAAATTCATTGTTGTTGGTCCTTGTTCAATTCATGATCCTAAAGCAGCCATAGAATATGGGGAAAAATTACTAGATTTAGCGAAAAAAGTTGAGGATAAACTGCTATTAATTATGCGAGTTTATTTTGAAAAGCCGAGAACTACTGTAGGCTGGAAAGGACTAATCAATGATCCCGAAATGGATGATTCCTTTAATGTAGAAAAGGGGATATTAATTGCTAGAAGTTTATTGTTAAAGTTGACAGAGTTAGGATTACCAACCGCCACAGAAGCACTTGATCCGATTATTCCTCAATATATCAGTGAATTGGTATCTTGGTCTGCAATTGGCGCGAGAACAACTGAATCACAAACACACCGAGAAATGGCTAGTGGTTTATCTATGCCGGTGGGTTTTAAAAACGGTACTGACGGGAATATTCAAGTAGCTGTAAATGCACTCAAATCAGCGAGAACGCCCCATAATTTTCTGGGTATTAATCAAAAGGGACAAGTGAGTGTATTCCAAACTAGGGGAAATGCTCATGGTCATGTAATTTTGCGTGGTGGAACTCAGCCTAATTTTGATGCAGAGAACATTAAATTAGTGGAAGAACAATTAAAAGCTGCTAATTTATCACCAAGAATAGTTGTTGATTGTAGTCATGGTAATACTAATAAAGATTACAGGTTACAATCTATGGTGTTTGAAAATATTATTCAGCAAATATTAGATGGTAATAGTTCCATTGTGGGAATGATGCTAGAATCGAATTTGTATGAAGGTAGTCAAACGATTACAGGAAATCGTGAAGATCTAAAATATGGTGTTTCCGTAACTGATAAATGTATTAATTGGGAAGAAACAGAAAGAATTATTTTGGCTGCTCACGCCAAATTGACCTAGATCTACAGCAGGTTTCATGTATTTATACCACAGATGAATGAATTGAATGAATCTACTACCAATAGACATCTGATTGATCATCAAATGTGGCTAACCTGAAACTATGATAGGGATAATTCATCAATTGTCCCTAGATTTTTTCTCACGCCATGTCTAGTAGTAGTGCAAAATAAATTTCATATTCTAACAATAATGTTTACTGATAAATAAACAATAACGATTGTCATCTGTTAGTTTATAAGACAGTTTGTCAGCAATGGAGGATATTATTTGCAATCCCCGTCCTCGTTCTTGATCATTATCCTCTAATGCTGAAGTTATTTGCAATTGCTTTTCTAACTCAAAAGGTTCTCCAAAAGACCATATCCGAATTTCTATATCTTCTTCGAGTCTAATCACTTCTAATTCAATCGGAGTTTCTCTGGGCAATTTTTTGTGGGCGTGTTCTACAATATTAATAAATCCTTCTACTACTAGTGTTTGTAATTCCCACCAAATTGTTTGATTATTAAATGGGGGCTGGTTGATTTGCTCCAGCCAGGATAAAACTTCACTTGTAGCATTAATATCTGTATTGGTTTTTAGGTAGATTTTATGATTCATTGGTTAATCTATAGAATGTGAAAAAGAAAAATGTAAATCCTTAGACAAGATTTAATGTAGAGTAATTAATAAGTAATTATTCAAACTGTTTAATGGTCAAAATGTTTAAAATCCTCGTCATTGATGATGATCCTATCTTACGAATGGTTTTGAAAAAAACGCTGAAAACCCAGGGCTATGATGTTACCATAGCGGCTAATGGCGAAGAGGGAATAATAGAAGCCAAAAAATTATGTCCCGCTCTCATTATCTGTGATTGGGTAATGTCTGGGATAGATGGTTTACAAGTATGTCGTCAGATTAAGTCAGATCCCAAATTAGCTACGACTTTTTTTATTCTTCTGACTGCAAAAGGAGCTTCTTTAGGAGAGGAAGATGATCGTGTCAGAGGATTGGACGCAGGAGCAGATGAATTTATCTCTAAACCCATTGAGATGAATGAATTAAAAGCACGGGTAAGAGCAGCATTAAGGCTACATCAATTAAGTCGAGATTTGCAGTATCAAAAGCAAATTTTAGAGCAGTTAAATCGAGATTTGCAGCATCAAAAGCAGGTTTTAGAAACCGAACTAGCTGAAGCTGCTGATTATGTGCGATCGCTTTTACCATTACCACTTGTAGGATCAGTGACAATAGAATCTTTATTTGTACCTTCAGCACAGTTGGGTGGGGATTGTTTTGATTACTATTGGATTGACGATGAGCATTTGGCAATTTATCTATTAGATGTCTCTGGTCATGGTGTAGGCTCGGCTTTGTTATCTGTATCTGTATTGAATATCTTGCGATCGCAGTCTCTACCAAATACTAATTTTTGTCAACCAGCAGCAGTTCTCAAGGCACTCAATGAGACTTTTCAAATGAGTAAACATGGCGATAAATACTTTACCATTTTGTACTGTGTTTTTAATCGTGTTAATCATCAGCTAGTTTATGGCAATGCTGGACATCCACCGGCTGTATTAATATTTGGAAATGATCCCTCCAGTCTTGAGGTTATAAAACTAGAATCTCTAGATTTACCCATTGGCTTTTTACGAGATATCAGTTTTGAAACTGCTATTTTGGAAGTTGCAGAAAACAGCACTTTATATATTTTTAGTGATGGTACTTACGAACTGCTGCAACCAGGGGGACAAATTTGGGGTTTCGACTCCTTCGTTAATTTATTGCTCACCCATAATCAGACAAATAACAATCATATTAATCAACTCTTGCCTGAGATTATAAATATCAGCGGCAACGAAAATTTTGATGATGATTTGTCTTTACTACGAGTTAATTTTAGTGGCTGTCAAAATCCCTAAGATGTAAATTTTTATCAAGGGTGTTTGAAAAGTTTTTGGCGATTATAAATCCCTACTACACAAACACATACCACCTGGGTGGACTAGGAAAAAATTAAGGGTTTGAAACATAAAAGATGGGTTTTGTCTGTGTGCAACTAGACTTGTCTATTCATCCTCTAAGATTGGGAAAAACCGGATATGTACAAGTTTAGAATTGCTCAACCTTTACCTAGAGAATCAAACCATTAAGCATTTTCTAGTTCTAATACTTTGCTGTCAAACACTTCTCTATTACTTAATATGTTCAAAACTCGATTGATTTTCGTTAATTCAAATAACATTTTGACTTGATCATTAATCGAACATACAAATAGTTCTCCTTTAGCATTTCTAACACTTTGCATTGCTCCTACTAAAGCACCTAAACCAGAACTATCAACAAAGGTCACCTTTGACATATCAATCAATAGCATATTAACTCCATTATTAATGATATCAGTAATTTGACGACGTAATTCATTACCGGAGGTGGCGTTTAAAATTCCTGATGGTTCAAAGACGTGAATTTTAGAAGTCATAAATTATCTTCCTTTCTGTGTTAAGTAGGTTGGCGTTAAAAATTGTCGTTATGACAAGGGAACAGGGAACAGGGAACAGGGAACAGGGAACAGGGAACAGGGAAGAGGTTTTCGGCAACTTTACTTTTTGTTACTTATGTCGGTTTTTTTCCGTTCACCTAGTTAGTTTGTAAATTTGCCATTGAAAATCGTCATATCTATTTAAAATTCTACTACTATTTAAGGCATTTTGTCGAACTTTAAAAAATAGATTTACAAGCAATAAGGACTTTCATTAACTTTCCCCACGGGGTGAGGTTTTGTGGTTGTATACAATTCTGTTGAAATATCCTCTTAGAGGTAATTCATGAATTACCTCTACTTTCCTTCTGTTTTGTGTAAGTCCTGTGGTTGCCAAACAGCAGCGCTGATAATTGCCCAAAGTAGAGATAAAATATATATACCCCATAATGT
Organism: Anabaena sp. CRKS33; assembly: GCA_001672075.1. GTDB lineage: Bacteria > Cyanobacteriota > Cyanobacteriia > Cyanobacteriales > Nostocaceae > Dolichospermum. Next base: position 3,729 of record LJOT01000001.1, on the reverse strand, counting down.
GTTGATCAAATAAACCCAAGGAGTTTCTAGCTGACCAATAGCGAAACGATATATACTCCATATTATACCTAAAATCATCAAAATAAACACAGTTAGTTGTGGCCAGATTAGCTGGAGATAGATTCCTGATTGTCGCTGCTTAGATGTAACCTGAAATTTAATAGGTTGTCCGGTTAATACACTCCACGCAGATTGAATGAATAGGGGAAATAAAGAGATAGAATATTGTTCTGAACGCCATAATTCCGCAGCATTAATTCCCCAACCAGCGGCTAAAAAAGTCAACCTATTAATTATAAAAGCTGGAAGAAAATGGATAGTAAAATCAAAGCCATAGGTTTTCACGGGGATAGTTCCCGTAAAAAAATAAATAATGGGACAAGCAATAAAAATCAAAGTTGCAAACCCAGAAAAATAACTATATGTTGTCTTAAAATAGTGTAACCGTTGCCAAAATGTCAGTCCTGGTTTGGTGAGAGGATTTTCTCTCATTAACACTTGAATTGTGCCTTGAGACCAGCGCATTCGCTGTTTGAGGGTAGAACTTAAATCATCAGGAGCAAGTCCTTCTGCTAATAATTCATGATGATAAATTGATTTCCAACCAGAACTATGCAACCGCATGGCTGTATTCATATCTTCGGTAATACTATCGCTAGAAACACCGCCAATTAATTCAAATTCATCTAATTTTTTACCATCTTTGACAAATTCATCTGCAAAATATTGTAAACCCACACTAACCAATGCTTCTCTTCTGAGGACTGCATTTGTACCTGTGTAGAAAGCTGAATTCATGCCATCTTTACCTTGTTGAATGGGTCCATAAAATAAATTGGCTCGATGTCCAAAGGGGTCTCCAGGGGGAATATTATAAAAATCTTGGGGAGTTTGTACAAATGCAATGCGGTTTGGTTCATATTTTCCTGAATACAAATTATAGGTATAGAAATATGGCAAAACTCGCTTTAAAAATGCTGGTTTAGGAACATGATCTGCATCTAAAGTCAGAATAAAATCCCCTGTGGTCTCTCCAGAAAAAATGGCGTAATTGAGATTACCTGCTTTAGCATGATGAGGTACTCCTGGTTGTTTAGGACGGGCAATATACCGTAACCTAACGAGTTGCACAAGTTCTAATTCTTTTTGACGAATTGCTAATTCTAATGCCCTGCGTTCATGATTGAGATGTTCATATATAGTTGATTTACTGGCATGATGACTATTTTGATGCTGAGGATTTAACCAGAGAATAAACTGTTGTAAACTGCGGACAAATCTAGCAGGAATATTCTCGAAAGTATTTTCTGATCTAGAAGATGATTGTTGCAGCCATTCTTCAGCAGCTTTTACATCAGTTGCTAGATTTTCCAGTTGCTCAATTCGTTGATTTAAAGTAGATAATTCCGCGTCAATTCGATTAGCTTCCTGTTGTAATAATGGTGATTGTAAATCCTCTAGAGCTAATCTTTCTGACATGGCTCGCATTTGTTCAGAATTACCATCATCTAATACATATACACGCAGCTTTGTGGTTGGATAATCTATTGCTAAAGCTGCTCTAGCAGTTTCTTCCACCATTTCTGAGGGCTCGTTATAGCAGGTGATAAACACATCTACATTTGCCCAATCAGAGCCAGGAAGGGGTGGGCTTAACTGGTTAAGGGACTTAACTTGTCTGACTATAGGCCGCCATAGTCCAATGACAAACATAACTCCCCCGAAATAGCTGTAAATTTCCGCCAGCAATAAAGGAATAGACAGCCATAGGGCATCAAAGTTGATAGAATGAGTTATCCGCCATTGTAAATACCAAGCACCCAAAATTAAGTTGATTTCCGCTAAATACCGAAAAAGTAGGGTTCTTTTTTTCAGTGTTGAACGGCTATTACCGGAAAAATTGGCTGAATTATAACTAGAGGACGCTGAGTTCATTTTGTCACCAAAAATAAAATTTAAATTAGTCAATTAGCGGTTGTTTGTTTCTATAGGAGTCCTGTATTTGATTTTTGATTTGAACTATTCCCATGGTGGGTAATGTCCGTCAAAACCCCTTTAATGTGGGTAATAGCCAGTCTATACTGCTTGATACTTTTTAGACATCACTGAGGATTCCTGTAGCTTGGTAAAATAGAGTTGTTATTTAATCTATCAGATTTTTGGTGTCGTTTCTAACGATAGTGAAGTGATTCTCTGTTCTCTATCACTCTAGTCCCCCCTGAATGGTTCTCAAATTTTATTTGTAAATGATACAGCAACACCGTCACTACAAACTATTAAGATGGATTGCATTGTTCCTAAGTGGAGCATTTTTGCAATTTTTGTTCTGTGTGCCTACAGTATCTTTAGCACAAAATTCTACTCCTAATGGCTGTAGTCAAATTTCAGACCCTCTGACACCGGAGGAACAGACTTACGCTCGTGCAGCTTGGCAGTACTTCGTCAATAACTATCAAGCAAATACAGGGTTTACTAATTCTACTGGTGGTTATCCTTCTGGTACTCTCTGGGACATTGGTAATTACCTAATGGCGTTGAATGCAGCGCGGTGGATGAATTTGATTAACCAGTCGGAATTTGATTCGCGCTTAAACAAATTTCTTACCAATTTTGCCAACCTTAGTTTATTTGAAAACGCTTTACCAAACAAGGTATATAATGCTGCTAATGGAAAAATGACTGATTATGCTAATAAACCTCTAGAAAAGGGTCTGGGTTGGTCTGCTTTGGATATTGGTCGCATATTGGCTGCTTTTCATATTATTGGCACTTGTCATCCTCAGTATAAAAATTGGTTAAAGGGAGTTCTCAGTAAGTGGCAGTTAGCAAGATCACTCAAAGATGACCAACTTTACGGAGCGCTTGTCTTACCTAATGGTAAAACATTGTTGGTACAAGAAGGGCGACTTGGTTATGAGGAATATGCTGTTAGGGGTTATGAACTATGGGGATTTAAAGCACCCAAAGCGGCGGCTTTAGAGCCTTTCAAACTTGTAGATATTAACGGTGTGAAAATTCCTGTTGATACCCGTGATTTTCAAAGCACTAATGCTAATAATTATGTGGTCAGTGAATCCTATATTCTTGATGGTATTGAATTTGGCTTAGAAGGTTATTTAAAAAAATATGCTGCTGACATTTTAGAAGTACAAAAGCGACGCTTTGAATCTACGGGACAACTAACTGCTGTTTCTGAGGACAACATTGATCAACCTCCTTATTTTCTCTACAATACTATATACTCGAATGGAGTTGCTTGGGCGACAATTACGGAGAAAAATAAGTCCTATACAGAGTTGCGGAATATTAGCACTAAAGCTGCCTTTGGCTGGCGCTATCTTTACCCAGGTAATGCTTATGCTCAAAAGGTTTTTGATGCGGTTAAGGATTTACGTGATCCTAAAGGTGGTGGCTTCTACGCTGGACTGTATGAAGAAACAAAAAAACCTAATAAGTCCTTGACAGGTAATACTAATGGCCTAATCATGGAGATTTTATATTATAAGGCTAGAGGAAATCGTCCCTTAATTGGTGGTAGTGGGGTGAGTTTTGCAAAAATACCGTCTGGTGATTCTCAACCCTCAAACTCTAAACCCTCAAACTCTAAACCCTCAAATTCTAAACCCTCAAATTCTAAACCCTCAGATTCTAAACCCTCAGATTCTAAACCCTCAGATTCTAAACCCTCAGATTCTAAACCCTCAGATTCTAAACCCTCAGATTCTAAAC
>LJOT01000074.1 GCA_001672075.1 Anabaena sp. CRKS33 | reverse complement strand
TTATTCATTACCTTCTATTGGTGCAAAACCTTGACGTTGGATGTTTTCTGTGATATGGCGTGGTTCTAGGAATTGCAAAAGATAATCTGGTCCTCCTGCTTTTGAACCGACTCCAGAAAGTTTAAATCCACCAAAGGGTTGACGAGATACTATTGCACCAGTTATATTCCGGTTAATGTATAAATTCCCTACTTCAAATTCAGCTTGCGCTTGTTCAATGTGGGAAGGGGTACGGGAATAAAGACCACCAGTTAAAGCGTAATTTGTGTTATTTGCAACCTCTAAAGCTGCTTGAAAATCTTTAACTTTAATTACCGCTAAAACAGGTCCAAATATTTCCTGTTGTGCAATAACTCCATTTGCGGGTACTTCTGAAAAAATCACAGGACCGATAAAATATCCTTGGGTGGGTGCGGGTAACTCTAAAGCTAATTTAGCTTCTTTTTTGCCTTCTTCAATATATTCTAAAATGCGATCTTGGGCATTAGCGTCAATTACCGGACCTACTTGGGTACTGGGTAAATCCGCTTCTCCAATATTTAAAGATTTTGTCGCTTCTACCAACCTTTCCACAAAAGCATCATAAATAGGTTCAAGCACAATTACCCGTGAACAAGCAGAACATTTTTGTCCACTATATCCAAAAGCAGATTGCACAACGCCGACAACAGCTTGGTCTAAATCAGCACTTTCATCAACAATGATGGCATTTTTGCCTCCCATTTCTGCAATTACTTTTTTAAGGTGCTTTTGACCGGGTTTTAAGATTGCGGCTTCTGCGTAAATTCTACAGCCTACTTCCTGAGAACCAGTAAAAGCAATAACATGAGTATCAGGATGATTTACCAAATAAGCACCCACTTGAGAACCTTTACCAGGGACGTATTGAAAAACACCTTTAGGGATTCCTGATTCTATTAATATTTCTGTAAATTTTGCTGTAATTACAGAAGAAGTTTCCGCAGGTTTGAGTAAAGTACAATTTCCTGAAACCAAAGCAGCGACGGTCATACCGCAAGCAATAGCTAGAGGAAAATTCCAGGGAGAAATTACAATTGCGATTCCTTTGGGCTGGTAAATATAACGATTAGTTTCGCCAAGAACATCGTAAATTATACCTTTATCAAGGCGTTCCATTTCTTCAGCGTAATAAAGACAAAAATCAATTGCTTCAGAAACTTCCGCGTCAGCTTCCTTAACGGGTTTTCCTACTTCCAAAACTATCCAAGCCGAAAGTTGGGCGCGTCTTTGTTCCATTAACGCCCCAGCTTGACGCAAAATATCAGCACGTTGTTTAACGGGAGTTTTTTTCCAAGCGGGAAAAGCAGCTTTAGCAAATTTCATTGCTTCCTCAGCTTGTTCAATGCTAAGTAAACCTACTTTACCAACAACCTGACTAAAATTAGAAGGATTAAGAGAATCAACAAAAGTTGTCGTATTTACATATTCCCCATTAATGAAAGGTAAATAAGTTTTACCCAACTGTGGACGCATATTGTCAAAGGCTAAACGCGAACTATCCCTGCTTTCTTCCTTTGCAAAATCAGTATCCGCAACACCGCAGAACCCCCCCTTGGTCCCCCCCGCAAGCGAGGGGGAAGTTAGAACTGGTATTGGTGGTGCTAACAACTCCTCAACGGGACGATTTTCTAAATTTTGGCGTAAAAAGGAGCTATTTGCGGTATTTTCCAACAACCTCCGAATTAAATAAGCCATTCCCGGTAATAAGTCACCATAGGGACAATAGACCCGGACGCGATAACCCTTATCTACCAAGGCTTTGGCTATTTTATCACCCATGCCGTAAAGCACTTGCATTTCAAAGCGACGACGGGGAACTTGGAGATTTTCCGCAATAGCTATGGCGCGAGATTGCGATCGCACATTGTGACTACCTATGGCAGAATAGAGATACTGATGATTTTCTAGCAATAACTGGGTAATAGCTTCAAAATTAGCATCTGTGGCGACTTTATCATGATAAACTGGTTGCGGCCAATGTTTTTGAGCGGCTTTGATGGTTTCCTGGTCCCAATACGCACCTTTAACCAAACGAATAGTAAGAGGATAACCCCGCTGTTGTAACCAAGCAATGATCTCTCTAGCGTCCTGTTCACTGTCGCGGAGATATGCTTGAATGGTCATACCAATATCGGTACGTTGACGAAATTCCGCTTCTAGTAAAAGTTTTTTGAGAATGGTGAAAGTAATATCTTTATAGGCGTATTGTTCCATATCAAAATGAACTGCTGCACCTAGTTCTTTAGCACGACGGAGTAAAGTCCGAATATGTTCGCTTACTTTCGCTTCACTACCTTCAGCATCTAAAGGGTCAAATTGGGAATAAAACGCTGTTAATTTGACAGAAACCTGGACTTTAGGGATATTTTCGCCGTCTGCTTCGTCAATAGCTGGGATTTTCGCCCAATTTTGTGATGCTTCCACCAATTGCTGCATCAATTCGAGGTATCTTTTTAAATAAGATTGTGCCTCTATTTCCGTAATTACCGCTTCACCAAGTAAGTCAATGGTGAAAGCCATTTTATCTTTTCTCAGTCTTTCAACAGTTTTGATGACTTGTTTAATATTTTCGCCTGAAATATATTTATGTGCTAAAGTTTGCACAGCAGTTCCCACGGTTGTCGCTGCTACCTGTGCGGGCATAGAATCCGGGTTAGCAAAGTTTAAAATTGCTTTTAAAGCCGCAGGTAATTCTACGGACTCATTTCCTAGATATTCTTGCAAATGGGAGGCAATTTCTGATTTACTATGTAAAGCGGGTAAAGTATCTATGAACCGAAATAATTGTACCCGTAAACCGGGGTTACTCATAGCCCAGTCGAGTAATTTATCGTCCCAGCGCATTTGGTCGCGTAAAGCAGCTAAAAATGAGCGATTTTCCTGGGTAGCACCTAAAACCTGTCTAGCAATTTCTTGGGTTTTCTCTTCGTATCTGTTGTTTTCTAGTTGTAATACCATAAAATTTGTTAAAAGTATGAATTTCGCAGTCAGGTAATTATGTTCTTATCTAAGATAACCCAAGATTAAAGCACTCCCACCAATAATACTACCACCTAAAATCAAGTAAATGCTATTAATGCGGTAGCGAATGACTAAAATTGCGGAAATAACAGCAATTCCTAAACCTAAAAAATCTATAGAATCAGTTTTGGGTAATATTAAGGTAGCTATTCCTAATTGTATTGTAGTTACTGTCATTAAGGCTACAGCACTAACATTAACAGCATCTAAAAATGGTCTTGTCCAAGATGATTTACGCAGGGTATCCATAAAGGGATTTAAAATAGCAACAAACAAAAATGAAGGGAGAAAAATCCCCACAGTTGCTACAATTGCTCCCGGAAAACCAGCAATTATATAACCAATAAATGTCGCGGTAGAAAGCACTGGACCTGGTGTAAATTGTCCAATAGCAATACCATCTAATAATTGTTGTTGTGTTAACCAGCCATATTCTTCTACTAGTCCTTTTTGTAAAAATGCTATTAGTAAATAACCACCTCCAAATAGGACGCTACCAACTTTTAAAAAAAATAAACCCAATTTCCATAAAGGTACAGATACATGATTATTTATGTTATTTATATTATTGATAACTGTACTTGTTGGGGTTGTTTCTAAAAACGTTCCTGTGGTTAAACCCAGAATAATTAAGTTAGTTTGATTACCACTGCGTAACCAAATCATTCCTAATATTCCTCCCATTAATAAAGCCACAATTTCGTTGATTTCAGTAAATTGGTTTATTAATCCCACAACTGTAGCAATTATCAATAATTTTCGCGTTTTTACTGCTTTTTTTCCTAAACCCCAAACAGCATTAATAATAATTGCTAAAACAACGGGTTTTATTCCATAAAGTAAAGGTGCAATTTGCGGTAATGTCCCAAAACTAACATATATCCAAGCCAAGAAACCTGTAATTAAAACCGCAGGTAAAATAAAGCAAACTCCAGCGACAATTAATCCTAACCACCCTGCATAAATGTATCCTATATGAATAGCCATTTCTGTGGAATTTGGACCGGGAATTAAGTTTGTTGCACCTAATAAATCTAAAAAATGTTCTTGTGTTAACCATTGACGACGTTTGACTATTTCATCTTCTATCATGGCTATATGGGCTACTGGTCCACCAAAGCCAATTATACCCAATTTGAGAAATATTTGGGCAATTTCTGTTAAGCGATTTAATGATGATTTATTCATGGTTTTTGACTAAGGGTTAAGAATAATTAAACGCAGATAAACGCAGATAAAGATGGATGAATTTTAGGATTTTGATCAGGGGATAGATTCATTATTTATGTTTGATTAAGTTGGGAATATTTCTGCTTTATAGCTAGGTCTGGATAATCAGTAAATAGTCCATTTACTCCTAAATTAAAAAATATTTCATATTCTTTTTGAGGATTTCCTTGTAAGTCTAAAGGTAAGAAAAAATCTTCATTTCTAAATGTCCAAGCATGAACTTGTAAATTGGCTGCATGAGCATCTATAATTAAGGATGTTGGTGATAATAATTTACCAGGAATATCCCTGGGAATTAATACGTTTTTATGTACCCCTATCGCTTCTGCGTATTCGGCAATTTCTTTTAACCCTTTTGGTGTTAATAAATCTCTATATGTACGCAGATCATTGTCTATAACAAAATCGTAGGGTTTACCAATATCATTAATTAATTGTACTAATGGTAAATCTGTTTTCTGAGATAATTCTTTGAGGTTACTCACTTCAAATGATTGAATAAATACGGGTAAATCAATGTCTTGCAAATTCAATAACAAAGCCGCTTCTAATGGTAAACCAATCTCTTGAAAATAACTGGGATGTTTGGTTTCTGGATAAATACCAATATTGCGACCAAGTTTTTCACTTTTATCCTTGACTAAATTAATGATTTCTGTAAAAGTGGGAATAGTAAACATTCCGTTATAAACTGCATTTTGAGGACGAATTTCGGGAATACGTTCTTTAGCCGTTAAAGTTTTAATTTGTGCTATGGTAAAATCTTCCGTAAACCAACCTGTTTTAATTTCACTATCAATGATTTTAGTAGTTTTAAAATAAGCAAATTCTGGATGATCAACAATATCCGTAGTTTCTGATATTTCATTTTCATGACGCGCAATTAAAATACCATCTTTAGTCATTACTAAATCTGGTTCAATATAATCAGCACCTAAATCAATTGCTAACTCATAACTTGCTAAAGTATGTTCAGGACGGTAGCCACTTGCACCCCGATGAGCGATAATAATAGGAGACTGATTTGTGAAAGTTTGCATCATGGTTTTTCTCTATAATTAAAGTTCTGCTACTACTTTATTCTTTCTTCCTGTCCTTTGCGTCTTTGTGGTTCATTCATATCAGTATTCTTCCACTGAAAAAGGAGTATAATTCTTTCATTATGAAACTTATGATCTCAACTCAACCTGAATTAAAACGTATAGAAGAATTACGATCTTTGTTACAAAAAGCTAGTTACGCTTATTATGTTTTAGATGCACCAATAATGGAAGATACAGTTTATGATCGGCTGTATCGAGAATTACAAGAATTAGAAACGAAAAATCCAGAATTAATTACTCCCGATAGTCCTACCCAGCGTGTTGGAGAAAGACCTGCAACCCATTTTACCTCAGTCCGCCATAATATTCCTCTGTACAGTCTGGAAAATGCTTTTAATATTGAAGAATTGCAAAATTGGGAGCAACGTTGGCGGCGACACATACCAAATCAATATAATATCGGAGAAATAGAATATGTATCTGAATTGAAAATTGATGGTGCGGCTTTGGCCTTGACCTACGAAAATGGCGTTTTAGTCAGGGGTGTAACTAGAGGAGATGGGATAATGGGTGAAGATATTACCCAAAATGTCAGAACTATCCGCTCAATTCCCCTCCGTTTGAATTTTGACGGCTTAGAAAATATAGCCAAAGTGGAAGTACGGGGAGAGGCGTTTCTACCTTTACAGGTATTTAAAGAAATTAACGAAAAAAGACAAAAAGCTGGTGAACAAGTATTTGCTAACCCGCGCAATGCTGTAGCTGGTACGCTGAGACAATTAGACTCCCGTATTGTCGCCCAACGACAGTTAGATTTTTTCGCCTATACTCTACATATTACCGGGTTAGATGATTCCAGTATTGCCAATACTCAATGGGAAGCTTTGGAATTATTACAAAAAATGGGTTTCCGCATTGATACTAATCATAAACTTTGTGATTCTATCTCTGAAGTCGCCGCATATTACCAATATTGGGATACAGCACGGCTCAACTCTCCCTATATGACCGATGGAATTGTAGTTAAATTAAATACTTTTAAACTCCAGGAACAATTGGGGTTTACACAGAAATTTCCCCGCTGGGCTATAGCCTTAAAATATCCCGCAGAAGAAGCCCCAACCCGTGTAGAAAAAATTACAGTTAATGTCGGCAGAACCGGCGCGTTAACTCCCCTGGCGGAAATGTTACCAGTACAATTAGCGGGAACAACTGTTTCCCGTGCTACCTTACATAATAGCGATCGCATCGAACAATTAGATATTCGCATTGGTGACACCGTAATTGTACGTAAGGCCGGAGAAATCATTCCCGAAGTAGTCCGGGTCATCAAAGAATTGCGTCCCCCTGACACCCAACCCTTTATTATGCCTTCCCATTGTCCCGTCTGTGGACAACTGGTAGTTAGAGAAACCGGAGAAGCTGTTACTAGATGTGTAAATGCTTCCTGTCCTGCCATTCTCAAAGGTGAAATCGAACATTGGGTAAGTCGTGACGCTTTGGATATTAAAGGTGTTGGGGAAAAACTAGTATATCAATTAGTAGAAAAAGGTTTAATACACTCCGTTGCTGATTTATACGAATTGACAAAAGATCAATTATGTGAATTGGAACGCATGGGAGAAAAATCAGCAGAAAAATTGATCAAAGCGATCGCCCAATCAAAAATTCAACCTTGGTCTAGGGTATTATATGGTTTAGGCATTCGTCATGTAGGTAGCGTCAACGCCCAATTATTAACCCAAAGGTTTACCACCGTCGCTGAATTAACAGCAGCCAGACAATCAGATATTGCGGGGGTTTATGGTATCGGTGCAGAAATCGCCCAATCAGTGTATCAATGGTTTCATACTGTAGCAAATCAAACTTTAATTTCCCGTCTTCAAGCCATGGGGTTACAATTAGCAAACAGCCCAGAAACCAAAGTTGTGGACGAGATTAATCAAAAATTCGCCGGGAAAATCTTTGTGATTACTGGCACATTACCCACCTTAAAAAGAGACGAAGCAAAAGCTTTAATTCAAAAATCTGGCGGTAAAGTTACTGATTTAATTAGTAAAAAAACAAACTTTTTGGTAGTAGGAGCAGATGCCGGTTCTAAATTAGAGAAAGCCCAGAATTTAGGAATTAGCCAATTGACTGAGGCGGAACTATTAGCAATGCTGGCAGAATAGTTATCAACAGACACCTGTTAAATTATGTTACAGTTTTGATGGTCAAGTTGAAGTAACTGCGTTATCACATTTTGACGATTTTTGGAGTATAAACCATGAATTCCCTATTCAGTAAAACAGTTAGTATCGCCATAGCTACAACCACCCTTCTTATCAGCGCCCCCAGCTTCGCACAAACTAAGCCTCCGGCTAAACATACTACACCCGTCACCAGTACACAGACCGTAGGCACAATTGTCGAAATTGCCAGCGCCAACAGTTCTTTGAAAACCCTAGTCACAGCTATCAAAGCCGCAGGTTTGGTAGAAACCCTCTCTGGTCAAGAACCACTTACCGTATTCGCGCCTACAGACGCAGCATTTAAAGCCTTACCAAAAGGTACTTTAGCAAAACTCCTCAAACCAGAAAACCAAGACACCTTAGTTAAAATATTAACCTATCATGTAGTTCCTGGAGCAATTACCTCTAAAGATATCAAAGCCGGTGAGATCAAAACAGTTGAAGGTGCTGTAGTGAAAATTCAAGTCAGAAAGGGGCGAGTCACCGTAGGTAACGCCAGAGTAACAAAAGCAGATATTAAAGCCAGCAATGGAGTGATTCATGTAATTAATAAAGTCCTACTTCCCCCCGATGTAAAATTGTAGGATTTTTGCTCAACCCAGATTCCCAAATTCTTGAGGAATCGGGGAATCTTTTTGTTTATAAACTATTTACAACAAAAATTAGTCATTCAAATTTTGAAATAAACCTTAATCACGGGTATTATATATTTGGTTAGCAAACTGCGATTTTTGATTTCTGGAGCTATTCAATGTCAATTTATGCCGGTAATTTATCCTATCAGGTTACGGTAGACGATCTGAAGGAGGTTTTTAAAGAGTACGGGGCTGTTAAAAGAGTCCAACTACCCACGGACAGAGAAACTGGTCGTGTTAGGGGCTTTGCATTTGTCGAAATGTCAACAGACGCGGAGGAAGAAGCCGCAATTACTGCTCTTGACGGTGCTGAATGGATGGGACGTGTCTTAAAAGTTAACAAAGCTAAACCCAGAGAAGAGCGTGGTGGCGGAGGAAGGGGTGGTTATGGCGGTGAACGCAACCGTTATTAAGTTTTACCACCAAGAGGTTGTTGGGAAAGTTTTGGATCGTGATTTTGGATACTTGCAGATCCCCCTACACCCTTAACAAGGGGAATTACAGTCTAAGTCCCCCTTTATTTGAGGGATTTAAAGGGTTGATACACTATGAGCGACTTTTCAAACATCCCCTAAAACTCTAAAATATCATATTTTCAGGACAGGGTAAATCTCTGTCTTTTTTTATGAGGACTTACCCAAGAGGTAACTTCTCTATACTGAGATATAAATAGTAAAGTTTAGAACTTGCCAAGCGACCTCTTATACATAAACATCAAAACCAGTTCACTTTCAACTTTTTCTATATTACCCGGACTAGCCACCAACAGCCAGAAGTATTTAACTATTACTGGTACTTGGCTATGATGTAAAAATAATTATTTAAAATAATTTATTCCATTTAGTCATTATTAATGATGCCTAAAAATTGCCGTTAATTAGTAATTTTTTAGGAGCGTTATCCATGATATCAATAACTGGGTGTAGCTGTATTAACTTGGGGTTTTTCTCGATCACAAAAACAACCATTACAATCTTTAGCTTATGCTTGAAAACAGAAAACCAATAATTTATCAGCATTACTTTTTTATCCCTAAATTCAGATAAAAAGTAACTTTGATTAATAGGATTTATTAGCATTATTAAAATTTTATTAATCAGTCAAAATACATAATCAATACTGATGTGGATAAATCAGTCATCTATTATGATCTTCAAAGAAATGCTGGTATTAGAACCTGAATGTAAGTCCTTCTATCCCATTTCTGATTTCGCTCATAAATATACATGAAAATCACAATATAAATTTATCAGGGTGTGCAAATAACTACCAAAATTGAGCCGCGCTCAACAACATCACCATAAAAGTTAAGCGATCAATATGTTTGGTAATTGTGGCAAGAACCTGAGAAAAAATTCCCTATTACTGATTTTATCAATGTTGCTGCCAACATTGGGAATAAGTAACTCTGCAATGGCAGCAACACAAATTAATGCAGCTTATTCAGCATTAGAAATTTCTATCCCCATTAGTGTTTTAGAAAACTATGCTAAACATGGTCTTGTGAGTACAAACTTTGCCCAATATTATCAATATATTCCTACAAGTACACTACAAGAATTAAGGAAAATTTTAATTCAACCAGTCAAAATTAGTCCCGCTGTAGTTTCTGAATTTCTCAACACTCAACAGGGGAAATTTATCTTAAAAAGGTTGACAGAATTAATTCAAACTAAATCCTATTATCCAGAATCAGAATCTCAGAATTTACGTACAGCTTTAATTTCTGCTGCTGCTGAACCAGAAGGATTAAATTTATTAAATTTATTGCGTAAATATCCTCAAGATAGTATTAGTATTGATGTGGTTTATGCTTGGAGAATTGCTAGGGAATTAGAGCAAATGATCAGCGCAACTCAAAAAGCGATCGCCACATTAACACAAGCATCAAATTTAGAAGCAGCAACCATTTCCCTAGAGAATTTATCTAAATTACCACAGCAGCCAAATTTCCCAATTCAAAAACAAACATTAAAGTTATTCGACTCATTACGTAATCGGCATTTATCCACTGATATCTATATTCCTAATACCCAAAATTCTGCCCCTATAATTGTCATTTCTCACGGTTTAGGTTTAAATAGTAGCAACTTTCATTATTTAGGAAAATACCTAGCTAATTATGGTTTTGCTGTCGTCATTCCCAATCATCCAAGTAGTTATCAAGAAAAAGTAAAATCCTTAATAAATAGTAATCAAGTCATAGAAGCTCATGAATTTAAAGATAGACCTTTAGATATAAAATATATTTTAGATCAATTGGCATCAGATTCACAATTTCAAAAGCGGCTTAATTTTCAACAAGTAGGAGTATTTGGCCAGTCATTAGGAGGTTATACTGCATTAGCATTAGCTGGAGCAAAAATTAACTTTCAACAACTAAAAAAAGACTGTGATTTAGACAAATTACGAAATACCTGGAATATGTCTTTACTCTTGCAATGTCGGGCTTTAGAATTACCAAATCAATCAGAAAAAGAATATAATCTACAAGATAAAAGAGTCAAAGCTGCTATTGCTGTTAATCCTATTACCAGTTCCATTTTTGGCCAAGTTGGTTTAAGCCAAATTCAAACCCCAATTATGATTATTGGTAGTAGTGAAGATACTGTTGCTCCTGCTTTATATGAGCAGATTTTACCTTTTTCTTGGCTTACCTATCCCCACAAATATTTAGTCATGCTACTTGGTGCTACTCATTTTTCTACTATTGGTAATAGTAACCCTGAAAGTAGACAAATAGCATTACCGAAAGATATGGTAGGTGATGCTTCCCAAGCCCGTCATTATATGAATGCTTTAAGTTTACCTTTTTTTCAAACTTATGTAGCTAAAAAACCAGAATATATTTCCTATCTTAACGCCGCTTATTTTCAGAGTATTTCTAGTCAGTCCCTTGGTTTAAATCTTGTTCAATCTTTTGATCATCTTAAATTAGCACCAGTTTTAGATGATCACTTCCATAAAAACCAACCTCGTAAAAAAAAACTTTCTCATATCATAGTCCGCTTTGGATTTTGGATACTGGGTATTGGTATTTCTCTACTTCACTTATTGATATTTTCCGCCTAATTCAGATTCCCTCTCTGAAGCAGTTGGCGATCTTATGCTTGACAATTTATGTGAAAATACAAAGATATCAAATCTTAAATCTAAAATTGTGCAAGGTTTTCTTAATTTAAACAAACCATTTGACTGGACTTCTCATGACTGTGTAGCCAAAGTGCGAAAACTGCTGAAAATGAAACGAGTAGGACACGCAGGAACTTTAGACCCCGCAGCTACCGGAGTATTACCTATAGCTTTGGGTAAAGCCACAAGATTGTTACAATATTTACCAGGTGAAAAAGCCTATCAAGCCACTATTCGTCTAGGTGTACAGACTACTACTGATGATTTACAAGGAGAAATTATTACCTCCAAACCTTGTCCCGGCTTAGATATAGAAAATGTAAAAACCGTACTTTCCCGGTTTATTGGCAAAATAGAGCAAATTCCCCCTAATTATAGTGCTATTCAAGTTGATGGCAAACGCCTGTATGATTTAGCACGCAAAGGGGAAATAGTTTCAGTTCCAGTGCGAACAGTAGAAATTTCTCAAATTCAAGTATTAGACTGGCGAGACAGTGATTTCCCGGAATTAGATGTAGCTATATCTTGCGGTGCAGGAACTTATATTCGGGCGATCGCTCGTGATTTAGGTAGTATATTAAACACAAGTGGTACTCTAGCCGCCCTCATACGTACAGAAAGCAGCGGTTTTCAAATCCCAGACAGTGTAACATTCACAGATTTAGAAAACCAACTGCAAACAGGCAGATTTCAACCTCTAAACCCAGACGCACCATTACAACATTTACCACCAATAAATTTACCATCAGTATTAGCAAAAAAATGGTGTCAAGGTCAAAAAATTCCCTTCAATCTTGCCATTCCCGACTTTGTGCGAGTTTACGAAACAGAAGGCAATTTTTTAGGAATCGGAAAATTACAAGATGATGTATTAATTCCCCAAATGGTATTTTCTGAAATTAATTGAAAATTAAAGAATTAATAGAATTTCCGGTTTCCTTGGACATTTCTCCGATAACTGGTATAATTTTGATGATTTTACAATCATAAAAGTTTCAGAAAAAAAGTTAAGTTGATAATAGGCAAAGAAAACGGGGAAACAAAAGTGAGTCCTGGATTTGATTACGATTTAGTGATTATCGGCGCTGGTGTAGGTGGACATGGTGCTGCCTTACACGCTATCAGTTGCGGTCAGAAAACGGCGATTATTGAAGCTGGGGATATGGGAGGCACTTGTGTAAACAGGGGTTGTATCCCTTCTAAAGCATTGCTGGCAGCTTCAGGAAAAGTGAGAGAATTACGTAACGCTCATCACCTCAAGTCATTGGGAATACAAATTGGCAGTGTCGAGTTTGAACGAGAAGCGATCGCTAATCATGCTAACAATCTCGTCTCTAAAATTCAAGGAGACCTAACCAACAGTCTCAAACGCTTGGGAGTTGATATTATTCGAGGTTGGGGTAAGGTAGCAGGTACACAAAAAGTCACTATTACCACAGATAAAGGCGAGAAAACCATCACCGCCCAAAATATCATCCTTTCTCCCGGTTCTGTCCCCTTTGTTCCCCCAGGAATCGAAATAGACGGGAAAACAGTCTTTACCAGCGACCAAGGCGTTAAATTAGAAACTCTCCCCAAATGGGTGGCAATTATTGGTAGTGGTTACATTGGCTTAGAATTTTCTGATGTTTACTCAGCTTTGGGTTGTGAAATTACCTTAATTGAAGCCCTAAATGAGTTAATGCCAGGATTCGACCGGGATATTGCTAAACTGGCAGAACGGGTCTTAATTAACCCCCGCGATATTGAAACTAAAGTCGGTATTTATGCCAAAAAAGTCATACCGGGTTCACCAGTAATCATTGAATTGGCTAACTTTGAAACTAAAGAAGATTTAGAAGTTCTCGAAGTTGATGCTTGTTTAGTTGCTACAGGCCGTGTTCCCGCTACCCAAAATCTTGGTCTGGAATCCGTTGGTGTTGACCTTGACCGCCGTAATTTTATTCCTGTTAATGATAATATGGCGGTATTAGCCAACGGCGAAGTTGTCCCCCACCTCTGGGCTATTGGTGATGCTACCGGGAAAATGATGTTAGCTCATGCGGCATCGGCTCAAGGTATCATTGCTGTAGAGAATATTATGGGTCGTCAAAAAACTGTTGACTATCGCAGTATTCCCGCCGCCGCCTTTACCCACCCAGAAGTTAGTTATGTGGGCTTAACAGAAACCGCCGCCCATGCTTTGGGTTTAAATGAAGGTTTTGAAATCGCCACCACTAAGAGTTATTTTAAAGGTAATTCTAAAGCTTTGGCGGAAAATGATACTGATGGCATGACAAAGGTGATTTACCGCCAAGATACAGGGGAAGTCTTAGGTGTACATATCTTTGGTCCCCACGCCTCAGATTTAATTCACGAAGCCTCAGCCGCTCTTGCTAACCGTCAATCTATCAAAACTCTTGCTTATCAAGTTCACGCTCACCCTACCCTTTCAGAAGTTCTAGATGAAGCTTATAAACGCGCGTTAGTTAGTTAATCGTTAGTCAGTTGTCAGTTGTTAATGGTTAGTTGTCAGTTGTCAATGGTTAGTTGAATAAATGGCGAAATCTAACTTCGAGAATTTGCAAGTTTACCAATTAGCAGAAAAACTAGCTGATGATATTTGGAACATTGTTCTTCATTAGACATCTCCAAAAAAGAATGTAGGGACAATTCATGAATTGTCTCTACACGGGTTTAAGGCTACGCATATTTAATTTCTGGAAATGTCTATTGGGAGGAATTTCCTCAAGCAACAATTGGTAAGCAAATAGTACGTTCTGTTGATAGTATTGGCGCAAATATTGCAGAAGGTTGTGGTAGGTATAACTTTCAGGATAATCGCCGTTTCGTCAGCATAGCGCGAGGTTCTTTAAATGAACTAGACATTGGTTAAGACGGGCTTATAAGCGAAATCTGTTAACAAATGAAGAAGTAAATAGGCTCAAACCAATTATTGAATAACTTTCTCCTAAGTTAAACGCTTATCTTAACTCCATTGGCAATCTTTCAGGAAAAAAATCTGACAACTGACAACCAACAACCAACAACCAACAACCAACAACCAACAACCAACTAATATTAATATGCAAATTCGTCGTCGTTCACCTAGCCCAGCCATTAATATTTCTATAATCCAATATAAATCCGCTATAGAGGGTGCAGCACCAAATAATATTCTAGAAGAAATTGTCTGGCATAAAGAAACAGAAGTTGAAAAAATGCGGGAAAAGCTTCCCTTGCGGGAATTGCAAACACAAGCACTGGCTGTACCACCCACCCGTGATTTTATCGCTGCTTTGCGTCATGGTAAAACTAATCCCGCTTTAATCGCCGAAGTTAAAAAAGCTTCTCCCAGTAAAGGGATATTGAGGAAAGATTTTGACCCAGTAGCTATAGCTCAATCTTATCAAGCAGGAGGCGCTAGTTGTCTTTCGGTGCTGACAGATGTTAAATTTTTCCAAGGTAGTTTTGAAAATCTGTCTTTAGTCCGTTCTACAGTGGATTTACCCTTACTGTGTAAGGATTTTATCATCTATCCTTACCAAATGTATTGGGCGCGTATTAATGGCGCAGATGCAGTTTTATTAATAGCCGCAATTCTCAATGATCAAGATCTACAATACTTTATTAAAATTGCTCATAACTTGAAAATGGCAGCTTTAATAGAAGTGCATAATTTAGAAGAATTAGATCGGGTTTTAGCTTTAGATGGTGTTTCTTTAATCGGAATTAATAATCGCAACTTAGAAGATTTTACTGTTGATTTACAAACAACTTCTGAATTAATGACAGCTAGAGGTGAGCAATTACAAGCAAAAAATATTCTAGTCGTCAGCGAATCAGGATTGCATCATCCAGAGGATTTAAATGTAGTTAAAACAGCAGGTGTATCTGCTGTACTGATTGGTGAATCATTAGTGAAACAACCAGATCCTCAAGTAGCAATTACGAATCTGTTTGCTTAATTACAGCCCATGACCTGCAATTATTTATTTTCTGTGTAACAACTATTTAAGGATTAACTCAACTTCAACTAAAAGAAAATTAACAAATCCCTAAATTACAACTTCACAATAAACTACATGGAGCCAATTCCTTTACCCTCTCCTATCCATTACGAACTGATACTTCAACTTTTGGAAAAGCAAACCATGACTTCTTTAGGTCAAAATCAAGACCTTCGCAATCAAGTCAATCAACTGATTATTACCATGCGAAAAGCTGCATCCCAACAAAAACGATTAGAAGAAATTTTTCAGTCTTCCTCTATGAGGATTGATCACCGTTGGTCTATCAATCATTTTGCAGATCAAGTTGATTGCTCCTGACAGTTTTTAACTACTATCCCTATAAAGGATTTTAGTAGATTTTTTTTGTGTTTCTATCCCCTTTAAGGTTAATTTGGATCGTATTGAAATTTTCAACTAGGACATAACACACAGATGGATAATAAATTGATGCTGATGATTCCAGGACCGACTCCAGTTCCAGAAGCAGCTTTACTAGCATTAGCCAAACACCCCATTGGCCACCGTACTGGTGAATTTAGTAGTATGATGGGGGAGGTGACAGAAAACCTGAAATGGCTACATCAAACTACAAGTGATGTACTGATGTTAAACGTCAGCGGTACCGGTGCTGTAGAAGCGGGGATAATTAATTTCCTTTCCCCAGGCGATCGCATTTTAGTTGGTTCTAATGGTAAATTTGGGGAACGTTGGGTAGAAGTCGGTCAAGCTTTTGGTTTAAATGTGGAAACTGTCACCGCAGAATGGGGACAACCTTTAGACCCAGACCAATTTGCAGCTAAACTGCAAGCAGACACCAACAAGGAAATTAAAGCTGTAATTATTACCCACAGTGAAACCTCCACCGGGGTGATTAATGATTTAGAAACTATTAACCGCCACGTTAAAGAACATGGACAGGCCTTAATTATTGTTGATGCTGTCACCAGTTTAGGTGCTTACAACGTCCCTGTAGACGCTTGGGGTTTAGATGTAGTCGCTTCCGGTTCTCAAAAAGGTTACATGATTCCTCCCGGTTTAGGATTTGTTTCCGTCAGTCCCAAAGCCTGGGAAGCTTACAAAACCGCAAAATTACCTAAATATTATTTAGATTTAGGTAAATATCGCAAAGCCACCGCTAAAAATACTACCCCTTTTACTCCTCCGGTTAACTTAATAGTAGCCCTACACACCACTCTGGGAATGATGAAAAAGGAAGGATTGGAATCCATCTTTACCCGTCATGAACGCCAAAAAAATGCCACCCGTGCGGCTATGAAAGCCTTAAATTTATCTTTGTTTGCGGCCGACGAATGTGCTAGTCCAGCCATTACCGCTGTCGCCACTCCAGGCATCGAAAGTGATAAAATTCGCTCTTTGATGAAAAAACGGTTTGATATCGCTCTAGCAGGTGGACAAGACCATCTGAGTAATAAAATTTTCCGCATTGGTCACTTGGGTTTTGTCAGCGATCGTGATATCCTTAGCTGTATCGCCTCCCTAGAAGTTGTTCTTCCACAGGTTGGCCACGAAAACTTCACCCCCGGTGCAGGTATAGCAGCAGCAGCACAAGTTTTTAGCTCATAGTTATTAGGCTGGTCATGGGTAATTGGTAATTGGTAATTGGTAATTGGTAATTGTTCTCTCTTAACTGTCACCTGTCACCTTTTACCTGTCCCCGTGGCGTAGCACCTGTCACCTTTTACCTGTCCCCGTGGCGTAGCACCTGTCCCCGTGGCGTAGCACCTGTCACCTTTTACCTGTCACCTCTTCCCTGTCACCTCCTCCCTATACCGTTTCTAGCCAATCATAAATTTGTTCTAACTGTTCTAGAGTAATTAAA
>LJOT01000631.1 GCA_001672075.1 Anabaena sp. CRKS33 | reverse complement strand
AATGGGATGCGCTGCGCCGCGGCGCGGCGAACCAAGGCGCAACCGTGGCGCTGGTGCCGCAGCGGGACGGTTCCATCTGCATCGAGCCGCGCTGAGGCCGAACGTGAAATAGGCCGCATGCGGCAGAGGAGAAGAAATGAAGAACTGCACAGACTGCAAGCACGCGCTTTGGGAGCGCACCGCAGCGGGGAAGCTGCACCCGAGCGGTGATGGCAAATGCCAATACCCGTGGAAGATGCCAGAGCTTCCGGCGGCTCTTTACTGGCTCAGCCAACCGGCGCCGAGCGGCGGATTTATCAACCGCAGGCGGGACAACGCGGAGCACTGCGCATACTGGGCGCGCGTGGCCTAACGTTCGAACTAATCTGCCCGCCGTAGGCGGGTCAGATTGAGCGAAGGGTTAGGCGTCATTGGAGAAAGCATGAACGAGGCATTTGAGGAAGCATTCAACCTATTGTGCGGAGACAAGATCGGCTACGGCATGAGCCGCGAAGTCTTCGAGTGCGCGCTGCTGCCAGGCTACGTGGTGAAAGTTGAGACTGCACGCGAGCGATTCCAGAACATCATGGAATGGGAAACGTGGCGCATTGTGCAGAGTACGCCGGCTTCTCGTTGGTTTGCAGAGTGCAAGTGGATAAGCCCAAACGGCAAGATTCTGATTCAGGAACGCACACGGCCGCCGGCTCCGAGCGAGTTTGTCGAGAAGGTGCCCGTATGGTTCACGGATCTGAAGCGTACAAACTGGGGTATGGCACGGACGAACAAGGACGACAGGCATTATTTGGTATGCCACGACTACGGAACTAGCCTGATGCTGCAAGACGGCACCACTACGCGGCGGATGAAGAAGGCTGTGTGGTATGACGCCTAACGTGAAATAGGCCGCTTCGTGCCGCCTAATACGACCACACAGTCGGCGTGGTCCGTAGATCGACGTGGATGAACCGCCCCGAGCCCTTCTGCTGCAC
>LJOT01000353.1 GCA_001672075.1 Anabaena sp. CRKS33 | reverse complement strand
AGAAATAAAGCTCAACAACAGGTTAAAGAATTTCAAGCACAAAAAACAGCTTTAGAACAGGAGCGTGAGGTAATTTTAAAACAAAAGCAAAAAGCGGAAGCTCAAAATCAGAAAAATCAAAATGAGTTACGAAAAATTGAGCTTAACCTGCAAGTCAATCGTCAAAAACTAGAACAGTCTGTCAGAAGTTTACAAAGAGCAGCTATTAAGGGAACACAATTAGAACGGAAAGGAACTAATATCATTCGCAGATTTTTATCAGATACAGAAGATCAAATTGCACTTTTAATTGAGTCAATGAAAACTGCACAAGAGTTAAAAAAATTAGTTGGAAATAGCAGTTTAGACCAATATCCGGCTATCAGTCCTTTAAATGCTTTACATAATATTCTAGATTATAGCCGTGAAAAGAACCGTTTTGGTGGTATTATTTACACTTATAAATTTGTAGTTATTCCTAATCATCAACACCTGGCTTTTATTTCCACATTTGGTGATACAACAGCTATTATTGATTTGAAAGGTAATGTAATAACCCGATTAAAAAGTGAGTTTGGGAAAGATAGTGTAAGAGAAGTAGCTTTTAGCTCAAAGGGTCGGATTTTAGCGACTGTTGCCATGGATAACACTACTAGAATTTTAGATTTTGATGGTAAATTACTAGCTGAGTTTAAAGTTTTTGAGGAAGTTATTAGGAATAGTTATGGTTTATTTTTTAGTCCAGTTTTAAGTATGGTTTTTAGTCCTGATGCTAAACTTTTGGCTACAGGAATGAGAAATAATACCATTAGACTTTGGGATCTTCAAGGCAATTTAATCAAAGAGTTTAAAGGACATGAAGGAGGCGTAAATAGTGTAGCCTTTAGTCCCAATGGTCAATTTATTGTTAGTGGTGCAGATGATAATACCATTAGACTGTGGGATCTTCAAGGCAATTTAATCAAAGAATTTAAAGGACATCAACAAAGTGTTAAAAGTGTAATTTTTAGTCCTAATGGTCAATTTATTGCCAGTGGTGCAAATGATAATACAGTTAGACTTTGGGATCTTAAAGGCAATTTAATAGAAGAATTTAAAGGACATCAAAAAGGTGTAAATAGTGTAGCTTTTAGTCCTAATGGTCAATTTATTGCTAGTGGTGGAGATGATAGTACCGTTAGACTTTGGGATCTTAAAGGTAATTTAATAGAGAAATTTAAAGGACATGAGCAAAGTGTTAAAGGTGTAGCTTTTAGTTTAGATGGTCTTTCTATTTTTAGTTCCTCAGATGATGAAACTGTTCGTGTATGGGATCTTCAAAGCAGTTTTATAAGAGAATTTAAAGAACATTGGCCTAATGTCAGAAGTATAACCTTTAATCGGGATGGTAATTTAATTGCAACTGCTTCAGAAAATAAAGCTGGTCGTATTTGGGATCTTCAGGGTAATTTAATAGTTAGACTAGAAGGACATCAAGATTGGGTGACGAGTATAGCATTTAGTCCAGATAGTCAGTTGTTATTTACGAGTTCATGGGATAAAAAAATTCGGATTTGGAATCGTCAAGGTAGTTTAATTAGGGAATTTAAGGCTTATGACGAGTATATTAATGACATGATTTTAAGTCCTAATGGAAAGTTTATTGCTACTGTTCCCATGGGTGATACTGTAAAACTTTGGGATATTAAAGGAAATTTACTAAAACAGTTTAAGTTTAAAAAAAGTATCTTTCTAACTATAAATTTTAGTCATGATAGCAAGCTTTTAGCTATGGGTTTATCGCGGGAAGTTGGTCGTTTAGAAGGTATTCAAGGTAAAGATTTGGTACTTGCTGTAGTTTTAGACCTTAATGGCAATATAGTCACAAAATTAAAAGGACATAAAAAGGATGTTCGTAGTGTAGCATTTAGTCCTGATGATCAACTTGTTGCTACTGCTTCAGAAGATGGTATAACCCGTGTTTGGGATCTCAAAG
Source organism: Anabaena sp. CRKS33 (assembly GCA_001672075.1). Taxonomy (GTDB): domain Bacteria; phylum Cyanobacteriota; class Cyanobacteriia; order Cyanobacteriales; family Nostocaceae; genus Dolichospermum. Next base: position 1,639 of record LJOT01000353.1, on the reverse strand, counting down.
GTAATTTAATTAGAGAGTTAAAAGGACACGAAGGAAGTGTTAATAGTGTAGTATTCAGTCCTGATGGTCAACTTATCGCTACTGGTTCAAATGATAGGACTATCCGACTTTGGGATTTGAAGGGGAATGTGGTTAGAGAATTTAGGGGACATCGCAGGGGTGTCAGCACTATAGCTTTTAGTCCTGATGGTAAATATCTTGTTTCTGGTGCAAGTGATGGAACGGCACGATTATGGCGTGTAGAAACACTAGATGAATTGCTTGCACGGGGATGTCATCGGCTGAGTGATTATTTTATCTCTCATCCCCAAGTTTTAAAGGAACTACCCGTATGTAAAAAGATATTACACAACCCTATAGATTACTCAAACTATTTCCAAACTTAAAACATCTGCGGACATATCCGCAACTAATCGCATAATCTTCAACCATTGACTACCAAGTAAAATTTCTGTAATTTCCTCACCACCATAAACCGGAATTTCAAACTCTCTTCCGTCAATGCGTACTTTTCCTAAATAAATCCTAAAAGTCTTGATTCCCTGCGCTGTTTTGAGTGGTCTTTCCCGCAAAAAACGCCAACCTAATGCTTCTAAATCTTGAGAATTAACAGCAAGTAACTCTGTAAAACCAGTATCTAACATTGCTGTTACTGGTAATTCTAAATCATCAGCAGTAATTAAATCAATTTCAAAAAAAATCTCCCCATCACTTCCAAAATCGCCTAGAATCATATCCTACCAGCTACTCCAGTTTCATTAATCACAAAAATAAAGGGTATAGCAGTTGGATGTTTTTGCAAAAACATTTGAGTAACAACTTCTTCATCTTTATCAACGAAATAATCTCCACTTTCTGAATCAACTGCCATAAACCAGTTATAATGATTTTTGATCAAATCTGGTTGCAATTTTTCAAAAACCACTCTACAGCGTTGATGATGAGTTTCCAGGTCACTTCTATACAGATTGATCCTGTCTTCTGTCCACTGAATTTCAGGAAATAATCTGCCTCGACGTACCACTTTATGAGATTTAGTTTCAGTCATATTTTTACACCTCTTAATAAGATGAATGTAAATTAATTTTTCTAAATATATTATACAAGAAATGGGTTTAGCGTTTACAGGTAATGCTAGAGCAGCAGCAAACGCAATTCCCGCAGAATGTACTACTCAAAATCAAAATTCTCCTTCCTCTCAATATCAAGAACCAAATCCTACAAACACAGTTCCTAAACTCCCTAACACTGACCTCAACCCTAATCGCGCATGGTTGCGGAATTCGATGAGAGATACAGATCGCTTCATTGGTAATAATACCCTCAACGGTGGTGCTGGTGCAGACACCCTCACAAGTGGCTGCTACTTTTGAATCTCTGTGAGTGCGATTGCTGATCTCGTAGGTTGGGTTGAGGACCGAAACCCAATAAACTATACCTAAAACACTTGATATGTGGTGTCATCTTATGGCGATGGCTACGCCGCAGGCCTCGCATCTACAGTAGCATCGCTTAAATTGCAATTGCACACCCTCTTGAGAAAAAATCTATAATTGTTCCATTTTTGTGGTCTTGATTGAAAATTTTTTCATGCACTTATGGAATTTAGCTAATCCACTTGATTTTTTTTCAACAGTTA
>LJOT01000630.1 GCA_001672075.1 Anabaena sp. CRKS33 | reverse complement strand
AGCTAATAGCTTGTCTTGTTGACTCACAAGTTATAATTTTATTGACTCAAATGCTTATAATAACCGAAAGCGATACCTTCGGTAAGCTTCGCTATCGCACTCCCAACATCCCAAAATAATCCCCAAACAGCGAACCGCTTGCAGCAGCGCTTGCGCTATCGCATTCCCACATCCCAAATAGCGATATCTCAAGTAATTATACAGTCACTCTCTCTTGTGTTAGTGAAAGATTTGATTCAGTAAGTTTTTCTTGACTCATCTCCTCTCTTGTAGCACTTTCGCTATTACAAAATTGATCAAATAATTCAAAAAAGTTATTTAGTGCATCTCTTTCATCCGCAGAATAAAAAAGAATAATACTATCCCATCCATGCGAAGAACTAATTTTAAATCTTGTCTGTACCCATTCTTGAAATTGATTAAATTCTAGCTCTTGTTGAGTTGGTGGTAAACCTAAATCTGACCTAGATCCCATATATCCATCTAAAAAAGCTCTTAGTCGAGTAATTGAACATTGACCTAGAAACATTCCTGGTCTTTGTTTAATTCTTTGGAGCATTTCATAGAAATATTCATCGGGAATTAGAGTAATACTATGATGATTGTTTTCCATAATCTTTAACACCTAAAAAGTTTCTTCTGTGATTTGGAACTGCTGCCCGTTATACAGTTTATTATAAAACAGTAAGTTGGCTAACCATTGATTTCTAGTAATTCCCTCAGGATGATGATTATCAAATATCATTTCTACTCCATCTATTATAATCATAATCCCTTGATGACGACCATTAATAGAGATTGCATCCCCAGAAACACTTTCATCATAGATATAACTATCGCGTCCTATTCCTGAACCTGTATAAAGTTTTAGCCGCTTTCCCGAAATTCTCTGTGATACCAAGTAATCTTGGATAGCTTGAGCGCATTCAACACATTCCAGATTCTTATATTTGGCAATAATTTCTTTAA
>LJOT01000352.1 GCA_001672075.1 Anabaena sp. CRKS33 | reverse complement strand
GGTAAAGTTGCAGATCCAGAAATACAGGATAATCAAACTAAGAAAATTCGGGCTTTTAATCGCAAATTACACCAAGATTCCCGAATTACCATGAGTTTAGTTCCCATAGCAGACGGATTAACCTTAGCAATGAAAAATTAGGAAAATCAAGCCCATGGAAGAACTACTTACCCTGAAAGAACTTCTACACCAAGGTAATATCACAGAAGCCTTGTTAATTGTCGAAGAATTAGAAGAAATGAGCAAATCTGATAAACTGAATAAAATATTTAGCTATGGCATCATTTTACTTTTACACTTAATTAAACAAACTGCTGAAAACCGTACCACTAGGTCTTGGAATCTTTCTATTCGCAATTCTGTCAAGCAAATTCAACGCAGTAATTCTCGTGAAAAAGCAAAAGGAACTTATATGAGTGAAACAGAATTAGCGGTAACTCTAGAAGATGCTTATGATTTAGCATTAGAAAAAGCAGCCATTGAAGCTTTTGAAGGTCAATATGAAGCAGAAGAATTAAACCAATTAGTCGAACGACAAGAGATCATAAACAAGGCCATGAATTTAATTTGGGAACGATAAATAAGATCCCCGACTTCTTTTTTATAGCTAAACTAGGAATATAACTTGAAAATATCAAATACAATTACAATGTCTAATCATCCTTCAGTTATAAGTGTCTCCTCTGAAATTATGAGTGGTACTCCTGTTTTTACGGAAGAGTTCCTATACAAACACTCTTAGATTATTTAACAGCAGGAGATTCAATAGATGATTTTTTAGATGGTTTTCCCACTGTTACTAGAGAACAAGTCATTACATTCTTAGAAGAAGCAGGAAAACAAATGATTAACAAGGTAGCTTAGGATGAAACTGCTTCTAGATGAGTGTATTGACCGCAGGTTAACTAAGGAATTTGTAGGTTATAAAATCAAAACAGTTCCCCAAATGGGATGGGCAGGAACTAAAAATGGTAAACTACTGGCTTTAGTAGAACAAGAATTTGATGTTTTTATTACGGTTGATAGAAATTTATCTTTTCAGCAAAATTTGTCTCAGTTTAATATTGCTGTAGTTGTTTTACAAGCATCTTCTAGTAGACTAATTGATTTGAAACCTTTAGTTCCCAAGATTGTAGATATTTTATCTACTTTAGTAAAAGGTCAAGCTGTAGTTGTTAGTCTTGAATGATTAGGAACAACAAATATATCGCCCTCAATACGCTTCGGATCAGATTAATAATTGACAGTATTCTCAATAACGTAACGCAATCATAAATCCTTGAGAATTACAAAAATTGGGATTTTTGGTTAACCGAATCGTATTGGGGAATAGGGGTCTTATAACTTTCTAAATCTCCAATTTCTCACCCCGAATAGCATAATCTAATAATTCCATAGGGTGCATAATAGAAATAGTTTTACCTGGTAAATATTTACTAATTTGCAAACTACAACCAGGGTTAGGAGAAGCAATTAAATCAGCACCAGTATTTAATAAATTTTGAGCTTTTTGTTTACCTAATTCTTCCCCAACTTCCGGTTGTAACATATTATAAACCCCCGCACTACCACAACACAAAGCTGCGTCTATGGGTTCTTTTAAAGTTACTCCTGGAATTTGTTTTAACAGTTGACGAGGTTGGACACTAATTTTCTGACCATGTAATAAATGACAAGCATCTTGATAAACTAAAGTCAGATTTTTCTCAGTCAGAGGTGAAAGTTTAGCAGTTAAACCAATATTAGCTAAAAACTCCTGTGAGTCTTTTACTTTCGCGGCAAATATTTTGGCTTTTTGTGCATATTCGGGATCATCTGCTAAAATATGACCATATTCTTTCAAAGTATGACCACAACCAGCAGCATTGATAATCACAAAATCTACATTAGTATCAGCAAAACTATCAATCATTTGTCTGGCTAAATTTTTCGCTTGTTCCGTTTGTCCCTGGTGTTCAGGAAGCGCCGCACAACAACCTTGAGACTTAGGAATTACCACCTCACAACCATTAGCAGTTAAAACTCTAACAGTCGCTTCATTGACAGGAGAGAAAAACAGCCTTTGTACACATCCTAAAATAACACCAACGCGATATCTTTTTTCACCATTCGCTGGGATGATATCTGGTAAATTATTCTGGAAAGATTTAAGAGTAATTTCCGGTAAAATAGATTCCATAGCAGCTAACCGGGGGGATATAGCCTTAATCAAACCAGTTGCTTGTAATAACTTAGAAATCCCTAACTTTTGATAAACTAATAAAGGAAAAAGTAAAATTCTTAAAAGATCAGGATTAGGAAACAGAGAAAAAATCAATTGTCGAATTAACTTATCAGGTAAACTGCGATGATAATTTCTTTCTACTTGATGTCTAGTAGCCGAAATCAACTTATCATACTGTACACCAGAGGGACAAGTAGAGACACAAGCTAGACAACCCAAACAAGAATCAAAATGTTCAACAGTAGCGGTATTTAAAGCAATTTCCCCCTCATTAATAGCATCCATTAAATAGATACGTCCTCTAGGAGAATCCATTTCCTTTCCTAATACCCGATAACTAGGACAAGTAGACAGACAAAAACCACAATGAACACAACTATCAATTAACTTAGGATCTGGTGGACAATGGCCATCAAAACCCTGTAAATTCTTAATACTAGCAGTATTATGCACCAAACCTTCAGAAACCTGCATTTCTTATCTTCCTCTTAACTTCGCGTTCTTTGCGTCTTCGTGGTTCATTTTCTCAAATCTTAAATCCCACCCACAAAGCGACCGGGACTCAAAATCAAATTAGCATCAAATTGTTCCTTAATACCGCGCATGACCTCCAAGCCATTACCATTATAACCCCAAACATCAAACCTTTGCTTTAACTCAACAGGTGCGGATAAAATAGTTAAAAAACCAGAATTTGCTTGACATAAATTCCGCACAGGTAAAATCTGGTCTGGATTTTCCAGACGCACCAAACCCAAACCACTGCTAACATGAATTAAACCAATATTTATTTGATTGATAATTTCCACCGCAGCAGTTGGTAACACTCCTATTTTACAAGTAATTGTAGATTCTGTGAGATGATCATATATTTTGTTTGGTAATTGTTGCCATAAATTAGACTCCTCAACTCCTTGATAAATCACCCCTTGTAAACCTAACTTTTCACCAATTGCTAAAAGTCGTTTCGATTGTTGTTCAACACTTTCATGAATACTTTGAAACCGGGTAATTAAACCTATTCCCGTTCCCAAAGCTAAACTAGTCACCAACTTACTTGATAATAAATCAACTTGAGTTGGTGTTAATTCTGAACTTTGTAAAATTCTCACTGCTGAAGATACGGCTTCAGGTTTACCAGTTAATAGCACCGTTCCCGAAGTTTCAGGAATAGGATAAACTCGCAAAGTGACCTGGCTAATAATACCTAAAGTACCGTAAGCACCAGTAAATAACTTCATTAAATCATAACCCGCCACATTCTTGACAACTCGTCCCCCGGCTTTAGCGATTTCTCCATCGGCGCGGATAAAAGTTATACCTAAAATTTGGTCACGCACACCACCATAACGTTGACGCAGAGAACCCGTATCAGCAGTA
>LJOT01000629.1 GCA_001672075.1 Anabaena sp. CRKS33 | reverse complement strand
GCAATGGGAATTTGTACATCCTTGTAAGTTTCATCGGGAGCGAAGGTAACAGTAATTGGTGTATTGATGTAGTCTACACCACCTTCTGCTGTACCATCAGTCAATTGTAATTGTACGGTGTCTGTACCACTGATACTGCCAGTCCGAGTGATTTTGACGGTGGCATAGGTATTAAAACCAGTGGTGTTGCCTTCTGTAACGCTGTAGTTGGCGGTACTAAAGTTAAATACTGGTACATTGACTTCAAATACTGCAACGGTTTTACTAACTTCGTTAGCAGTGACTAACAGAGGTTTACCTGTGGGACTGTCTGCGGCCGATATAAATGTTAGTCCTTCAACGGCAATATCTTCAGGTGTATTAATATACTGAACAAATATTGGCTGGTTAGGATTGCTGACATCATAGACAACAATATCCCCTGTGCGTTCTAAACCAATAAAGGCATAGGTACGACCGTTAATCACTCCTACTACCACACCTTCCGGTTCTGGTCCTTTGTTGTCGCTACGTTGGTCAAAGCTGGTGATTGTACCGTCAGAGTTAAATAAGGTCGGGGTTTTTGCTGCGGTGATTTGTTCTAGTTGATCACCACTATCAAATACTTGAGTGCCGTTGCTATTCCAAATAGAGAAGGAACGCGCCCCAAATGATTCAATACGTTCAAATTCTGCATCTGCATCTGTATTACCTGTGGCATTGGTTACTTGCAAACGTCCCAAATTAGTGTTTTGTTTGAGGGTTGCTGCATTGGGGAAAACTGTTGTATCTAAGCCATAGCTGGAACTACTAACTCGAATTTCTTCGTTAAATCCTGGGTAGTTGCGGGAATCACCTTCGTTAGCGGTGATGTAGTAGGTTTGGCCGTTAATGCTAAAACTAGCGATCGCATCTGGTTGATATAATCCAAATACAGGCCAATTTTGAATATTAATCCCACCATCTTGATCACTAGGATCTATGTCGTTTCC
>LJOT01000073.1 GCA_001672075.1 Anabaena sp. CRKS33 | reverse complement strand
TTATCAACAACTAATTTATTGGGGATTTTTTTATTAATTTCCGAAATAATATTAGTGTCTAAAAGAAAACGAAAAGTCACAGTTCTACCTCTCGTCCTGGACTACGATCTCTTAAATTAGCAAAATCTTCATCTGTAAATTCAATTCCTTCTCTTTCAATTGTTTCTCGAAACCTTAAAACCCCTTCCCAAAAGCTATCTCCTTTATTCTGTAATGGTTTTTCCTGTACTTGTTCTTTTATTTGTGACAGTTTATGTTTAAGAAATTGAATAAAATCTAAAACTTCCTGTTGTTTATCGGTTGGTAACTCTCGCAGGTTTTCTAAAACTGCTTGTTCAATGGTCATAGTTTCACCTCTACTACTAGGCTAAATTCTATTATAAATGACATCAGCATTAATTTTTATTTTCTCCTCCATTTTTGATATCAATTCCTAAATTTTCCAATTGTTGATTTATCCAATCTGTAGCTGTTGCTTCATCGGTTTCTATGGCTTTTTCTACTCCTATTTTAGCAATTTCTAGGAGTTGTTTGGATTTTAGTTTTAAATCAAAACTTTTCAGAAATGAGAGAAATCTTTTTAATTAATCATTTGCCATTCACGAGCATCTACAAATAAGGATAAATGTTTAACCTTGGTAGTAGCAACAATTACTTGATGTCCATTTAATTCTTCTATTTTTGCTTGTGCTGCTAAAATAACATCACCGTCAAGAGATTTAGGATCAGCAGTTGGTTTTCCTGTGTTTCTAATTTCTGCCCAAAATTGTGCTGCTAAAAGCATGGTAGCAGTAGTAATAGGCAAGTAAGTAATCGCTTGTTTGAGTTGATCTAAACGTTTAATTCCTTTTGTTTTTCCCGCTCTTAACAGTTCTCGTCTTACTTCATAATCAGCAATTTCTGGTAAAATTACTTGATAACTTTTTAAGGGTAATTCATCTAACCATTCTTTACACTCCTGACAAGTAGAATTAGAACTTTTAGGATTTGTTACCATTCCTAAAATATTTGTATCGAGGAAAATCAATTTATTCATATAAATTCAGCTTAATCTTAAAAAGGATTATCATCAATTTCTTGTTTTTGCCGCAAATATTCCCAAGTTTCCGTTTGTTCTTCTTGTTCTCCTTCTTCTAACCACTCTTCGGTTAATTCTTTGAGTGCTTGATGTTGTTGATTTAAAATTTGTTGTTGTGCGTCTATTTCTAGCTGAGAATGGTTAAAAATCTCAGGTTTAAAAGTAACACTTTCTCGAAATACTCGCATTATTTGTAGGAGATTTGGCCAGTATTCTTTAGGTGTTGCTTGAATTTCTCGTAAAATTTCTATCAGATGATTTTCTTTGGGAGTGTTACTTAATTCTGGTTTATTGATTAAATCGGATTGAGACATAATTATTTATTCCTCATAATGTTGATAAAGCGTAATTAGTCATGGGAATCTTATCTTTAGATTATGACAAAATCTGCCGTGATAGTAAGCTGTTAAATTGATCAGGGAAAATATATATAAATAAATATTATACAACAAGAAATTAACTGATGATTCTGTCGTATAGCTTACTTGTCCGGTAGAATGCCTATTAAAGAGTATGCTAGTGCTAGTTCTCCTGTAACGGGAACGATTACTGGTTAGTTTTGTTGTACTTACATCCCCGGCTTCTTCCAGAAGTCGGAGATGTCTATTAATTAGTCCCTTATTTAACAGTTTAGGAATTGTAGCTAGTTATTTTTAATAATAGCAAATTGCCAAGAATTTAGGTATTAGCTGAAATAACCATTGTTAGCTATACTAAAAACGGATAATTTCTAGATACAACCTGCAACCCACTTTATTATTAATAAGAAATTGTTTAATTAAATCAATTCTAAACTGACCCTATCTTCACCATAATTAGCAACTAAAACAAACAACTTCAACCATCGAGAACCCAGTAAAATTTCCTGTATTTCATCTCCAGCAAATACAGGAATTTCCCACTCTTGACCATCTATAATCACCCTACCATGATAAACATCAAATTCAGTTTCTCCTTGAGCAGTTCTTAATTTATTTTGTCTTAAAAAAGGCCAATCAAGACTTTGTACATCTTGTTTATTCATGGCTAAATATTCAGTAAATCCTGTATCTAACATTGTTTCTACAGGAAAACTAAAATTATCTCCATCAATTAAATCAATTTCCAAATAAATTTGACCTTTATCTCCAAATCTACCCTCAATCATATTCTGCCACTAACTCCCGTTTCATTAATGCCATAAATATGATGAATCACATGAGGGTACTTTTCTCTGGCCATTTTACTGGCTACCTCTTGGTCCTGATCAATAAAATAATCCCCGCTATCAGGTTCAATAGCAATATACCAACCATAGTATTTATCAAGTATTTCCGGTTTTAACCGCTCAAAAATTACCCAACAACGATCAGAAAAAGCCTGTCTTCTCGCTTTTTCCTGGGCTTTTTGTTCTTGGGTCCACTGAATTTCGGGAAATACTCGACCACGACGGACAACCCTTTGCGGTGTAGATTTTGTCATGATAATCACCTGATTAAAGTGTATCGTCTATTTTAACCTAAAAAACGACTATATTGATTAATAGTGCGATCGCTTTGGCTGAAAATGCCCCAGCTATGGCTTATGCGATAAATTTAGCAACTATGGCAGGTCTTATAGCTTATTTAGCAGGTAGAATGCAAATTAAGGAGTATGCTAGTGCGAGTTTACCCGTAACAGGAAGAATTACAACCTAGTTTTTTTGTACTCAGATTCCCATTCAACACTTCTGTGTATAGAGAATCAGACAATTTGCATCAGTACGGTATAATAACAAAAAATCTAGATGATAATTTTTTGTTTTGTGTCATTTTGCTAGTGTAATTTAAGTAGGTCAACACAATCAAATCAAACTGTGTCAAGAAAAGTAAAACCACTGAAAACTTCTTCACCCTTACCTCTTACCTAGTGCTATAACGACAATTTTTAACGTTAACCTACTTAACTTTTAATTGCAATTATGTGGACCGAATTAACAAAAGCGATCGCTAATTTGAATATACCAGCCGATTGGGTAGGAATTAGAGCCGTTAAAACAACTTCTACACACCATTATGTGCGCGATGGTTTACCCCAAAACAACGGTAAATCATTGAATATGGGAGCAATGATAGAAGTGATAGTTGATGGCTGTTTAGGTTATGCTGCTACTAATTCCTTAAATATTTCTAGGTTACAAAATGCTGCCGAAATTGCCTATAAACAAGCATTAGCAGCTAGAAAATGGTGGATATATCCTATTAGTAAAAATATCCGTCCTCAAGTAGTTGGTGAATATCAATCACCATATTTAGAACCATTTAATACTATTAGCCCTAGAGAAATCAATGACTTACTAATTAGGATTTGTCAGGGACTAAAAATTAACGATAAAATTGTGCAAACAACAGCCAGAATTAGTACACATCAAAAAGAAACCTGGTTTGTCAGTAGTAACGGTGCAGAAATATATCAAAAAATTCTCACATTGGGAAATCATTTTAGCGCCATAGCCCAAGATAGAGAAATCGTCCAACAACGCACTAACAATGGACAAGAAGCCAACTATTATCAAGGAGGTTGGGAACTGCTCAAAGAAGATAACTTATGGCATCAAGTCCAAAAAGTTGGAGAAGAAGCCTTAGAATTATTAACAGCCGCAGAATGTCCAAATACCCGGACTAACTTAGTTTTAGCACCCGATCAAATGATGCTACAAATTCATGAAAGTATCGGACATCCTTTAGAAATTGATCGCATTTTAGGAGATGAACGCAACTATGCTGGGGGTAGCTTTGTTACCAAGGATGATTTTGGTAAATTAGAATATGGTTCACCTTTGCTAAATATTACCTTTGATCCTACAGTAACAGGTGAATTTGCCAGTTATGGTTTTGATGATACTGGTGCAATAGCCACCAGAGAATATATCATTAAAAAAGGGATTTTACAAAGAGGTTTAGGCAGTTTAGAAAGTCAAACCAGAGCAGATTTACCAGGTGTTGCTTGTGCGCGGGCTTGTTCCTGGAATCGTCCTCCCATAGATAGAATGGCTAACTTGAATTTAGAACCAGGAAACGCCACCTTTGAGGAAATTATTGCCGGTATAGAACATGGTATTTACATGGAATCTAACCGTTCTTGGTCAATAGATGATCAACGTTATAAATTTCAATTTGGTTGCGAATATGCCAAATTAATTGAAAACGGTAAATTGACAAAAACCCTGCGAAATCCTAATTATCGCGCCACTACCCCAGAATTTTGGCACAGTTTAATTCAAGTTGGAGATAATAGCAATTGGCAAATTTATGGAGCGCCTCATTGCGGCAAAGGAGAACCAAATCAAATGATTTTTGTAGGCCATGGTTCACCAGTTTGTGCATTTGCAAATGTGGAAGTTTTTGGTGGTGGTTAATAGACATATCCGGTAAAGATTGTAGAGACGTTCCATGGAACGTCTCTACAAGGGTTGTAAATCACGCATTTTCGGAGATGTCTAATGAATTATGTTTCGCAATGTTTAATTAGGTTGGGTTAAGTGATAAGGAAATGTATTGATCTTTAACTAATTAATGCTACAATAAACAAGTAGCTACTTGATGCCATATCAATATGATCATTGCTCAAGAATTAGAAGTTCAACAAGACATCGCCGCAGATGTAACATTTCCGCCTAGTGATTTATACAGTGATGAGCCGACAGTGGAAACAGAACTACATTTACGACAAATAATTTTACTTTTCAAATGTTTAGAATGGTTATGGAAAGATAGAACAGATTTTTATGCTGCGGGAAATTTGACTATTTACTATAGTCCTCACCAAAAAAAATCACAATTTTTCCGCGGTCCAGATTTTTTTGTTGTCTTGGGAACTGAACGCAAAACCCGTAAAAGTTGGGTAGTTTGGGAAGAAGACGGTAAATATCCTAATTTCATTTTAGAAATTCTTTCACCCAGTACAGCCAATACTGATAAAGAATATAAAAAAGAAATTTATCAAAATACTTTCCGCACACCAGATTATTTTTGGTTTGACCCTTATACATTAGAATTTGCAGGTTTTTATTTAACAAATGGAAAATATCAACCTTTAGAACCCAATGAAAAAGGACATTTATGGAGTGAGCAGTTAGGTTTATACTTAGGAATTAACCAAGGCCTGTTAAGGTATTTTACCCCAGCAGGAGAGTTAGTCCCTACACCAGAAGAAACCGCCCAAGAGGAAACGAAAAAAACAGCAATACAATTGCAAAGAGCCGAAAAAGAATCCCAAAGAGCAGAACGGGAAGCTAGAAGAGCCGAACGTTTAGCAGCAAAATTGCGAGAATTAAATATTGATCCAGATACAATTTAAACCATGAAACTTGAAAAATTATCAACTTTAGAAAAAACCTTTAATCAACTTCTGGAAACTCTACTGCTGAAAAAAGCAGAGCATGAACATTTTACTATCAGACTTAGCAGCGAAAGCAGTCAATTTACTCGGTTTAATTCTGCCAAAGTTAGACAGACAGGCTATGTTGATGATGGTTCGATTCAACTAACATTAATGGCCAATCAACGTAGTAGTTTTCGTCGGTTTCCCTGGACAAATAATTGGGAAATAGATTGGGAATTAGCTGATACAGCTTTACAAGAATTACGTGATGAATTACCATTATTACCAATAGACCCTTATTTGGTGATACCATCAGGAAATAATACCAGTCAAGAGGTTAATATTTGTAAATTATTAACTCCAGAAATATTAATTCCCAGCATTCTGGAAACTGTGAGTAATTTAGATTTTACTGGTATGTATGCAGGGGGAATTGTCATCAGAGGTTATGGTGATTCTAGTGGACAAAAACACTGGTTTGCTACTGGTTCATTTAATTTAAATTATTCCCTATTTATGGCATCAAGACAAGCTGTAAAGGGAACTTTTGCAGGAAGTGCGTGGAATGAAGCTGCTTATTTATCTAAAATAAATGATGGGAAACAGCAATTAGAAATCCTATCTCGTCCAGTTAAAGAATTACCAAAAGGACAATACAAAACCTATTTTGCTCCCGCTGCGGTGGCCGATTTATTGGGTATGCTTTCCTGGGGTGCTATCAGTGAAGCTGATATTCAACAAGGTAATAGTGCTTTAGCTGCTTTATCCCGTCAAGAAAAACAACTTTCCCCAAAATTCACTTTAAAAGAAAATTTTAAAAGTGGTTTAGTTCCTCGCTTTAATAATTTGGGAGAAATCGCTGCACCAGAATTAACTTTAATTGAAAAAGGTGTTTTAATTAATAGTTTAGTTAATTCTCGCACTGCGAAGGAATACAATAAACTAGCTAATGGTGCGAATATTTCCGAAACTTTACGTTCTCCAGAAATCAGCCCCGGTAATTTGAGTTTTGAGCAGATTTTACCTAGTTTACATACAGGATTATATGTTTCTAATTTACATTATTTGAATTGGAGCGATCGCCCATCTGGCAGAATTACAGGTATGACTCGTTATGCTTGCTTTTGGGTAGAAAACGGCGAAATAATTGCCCCCATTGCTAATCTCCGCTTTGATGAAAGTCTCTATCGGTTTTGGGGACTAGAAAATTTAGTTGATTTCACCAACTTCCAAGAATTTATTCCCGAAGTCGGAACTTACGAAAATCGCCAATTAGGAGGTAGTTTAGTTCCTGGTATGTTAGTGGAAAATTTCACATATACCTTATAGTTTATGATAAGGGTTCTAAACCCACCTTAGTGGGTTTTGTATGTGTAGATGCGGTTTCTAACCGCCAATTTATTTGATTGTATTCATCCTCTTAGGGAAAATTCTCCCATGCTTGGGCAACCAACTTACTTAACCAGCGTCTTTGTTGTTGATCTAACATCGGGTCATCTTCCAACACCTGAGCCGTTAATTGGTCTAAAGACTGACCCTGAGAACGAACAACTTTAACTACACCAGCGATTACCGCAGCTACTAATTCTTCATCAACTGGCTGTTTTCTCAGTGCAGAAATTTCTTGGGGACTGTCTGGGATAGGATAATTCATGGCTTATGTTTACAAAATTTACAATATGAACAATAAACTTGATTAATCATTAAAATTCTTCATGGAATCTTTATGAAACTAATTAGGGCAGAGTTTAACCTAGTTTCTGCCTTTTTTAACTCTGTCTAGGTGAGTAGATTTACGAGGAATACGAGGACAAAATGCAAGAACTTCTTTATTTAGAAATTCCTACCCCTGATACAATATCCGTACTTCAGTGGCTACAAAGAGATTTTATTCTAGAACATGGGGAAAAATTCATCACCCCAAACGGCTTTCGTGGAAAAATAGCGATTCAAAATACCGTTTCTAGAGACGTAGAACTGTCTGTATTTGTTTGGTCGGTGCAGCGGACGACTTATTTGAAAGTATTCCGTTGGGGAGAACAACCTTTTCCAGGTGAGAGACTCATTCTCAAACATCTCACCCAGGAAATTAGAAGCCGCTTTCCCAACTGCTATCCAGAACCACCTGTGATTGATGCCCAAAAGTCAATTTTTCCACAGCTAGAACCATATTATCCCCTAACTGTCAAATATTTCCAAAAAATGACTAACGGGGAATATCACCTCCAGCGGGTTTACTGGTGGGAACAACAGTGGAGACAAGGGGTGAAAAATCCTCAAAAGCCCCGTCCAGTCGTATTTTATCAAGGAAATAGCCAGGAAAAAGAGAAAACCAGTCCTGAATATGACATCATTTACATTGGTGGGGCTTTGGGGTCAATTCATGCAGCAGTCATGGCTAAACTGGGCTATAAAGTGTTGTTGGTGGAACGATTACCCTTTGGGAGAATGAACCGAGAATGGAATATTTCCCGTGATGAAATCCAAAGTTTAATCAATTTGGGTTTATTAACAAATGCTGAACTAGAAACAATTATTTCTAGAGAGTATAAGGACGGGTTTAATAAGTTTTTTGATGCTAATAACCCCTCTAAGTTAAAAGCACCTGTCCTCCACACGCCCACAGTCCTAAATATAGCTTTAGATTCAGAAAAGTTATTGGCATTATGTGGAGAAAAACTTAAAGCTGCTGGTGGCGATATTTCCGACGAAACCGAGTTTTTGCGAGTTGATATTAGTGTTACACAAGTGAGTATCAATGTCAAGCATTTGCCCACGGGCAATCAAAAGCAAGTCACTGGACGTTTATTGATAGATGCCATGGGAACTGCTTCACCCATTGCTTGGCAATTAAATGGTGGCAGAGCCTTTGATAGTGTGTGTCCTACCGTGGGAGCAGTAATTGAAAAAGGCTTTGAACCTGGAGTGTGGGATTCTGAATATGGGGATGTTCTTTATAGTCATGGGGATATTTCTCGGGGAAGACAATTAATTTGGGAGTTGTTTCCTGGAGTTGGAGAAGAACTCACAATTTATCTATTTCACTATCATGAAGTAAATGCTAAAAATCCCGGTTCTTTGTTGGAAATGTATGAGGACTTTTTTACAATTTTGCCAGAATATCGACGTTGTGATTTAGATAAATTAGTTTGGAAAAAACCAACCTTTGGCTATATACCAGGACATTTTAGTACAAGTGGTAGCGATCGCAAAATTGCTGTAGATAGATTAATTGCTATTGGTGATGCTGCTTCTCTTCAATCTCCTCTAGTGTTTACTGGTTTTGGTTCTTTGGTCCGTAATTTAGAACGATTAACCACTCTATTAAATACTGCTCTCAAGCATGATTTATTGAGTTCTGATTACTTAAATAAAATTCGTGCTTATCAAAGTAATGTGGCTGTAATGTGGTTATTTTCTAAGGGAATGATGGTTCCCACTGGGAAATTTATCCCTCCCCAACTGATAAATTCCATGCTCAATACTTTCTTTGGATTATTAGTAGATGAAACCCCAGAAGTAACAGATAATTTCATTAAAGATCGCTGTGATTGGTTTACCTTTAACCGTCTAGCATTGAAAGCTGCAAGCAAAAATCCACCATTGCTATTGTGGATTTGGCAACTAGCAGGTTGGCAAGATTTATTACGTTGGCTTGGCAATTATTTCAACTTTGCCCGTCATGCTTTAATTACTGTTATTTTGGAACCATGGTTACCACAGTTTTTAAAATGGAGTCAATCTTGGTTAGAAACTCGTTTTCCTGGATTATGGTTGCAACTGTTAGTCATTAACTATGCAATTTCCACAGGTAGACCACGATTACCACCAGCATTGCGCTAGTTTTATCTACTATCAAATAATTGGGGATTTTGGAGTTCTCACGCTCCTAAAATCCTTAGTTCCATGATACTTATCTTCTATATAAGTAGGGCTTGCTGAATAAGTTGTCTGTGAGGGAACAGAGAACAGGGAACAGGGAACAGGGAACAGGGAACAGGGAACAGGTTTAACTGTCTGGATATCCTCAATTTTCCAAATCCAACAAAGAAAAATGCAATTCATTTTGAGACACCATTAGCCAAAATCTTGCACTTTTTTGTGGTAAAAATCCGCGAAACCCTTTGTTAATAAATGGTTTTAGGTTTATATGGCTAACGCCACGCTACGCTATCAGCAAGACCTAAGTAAAAAATAAGTTAAAAATAAGTCAAAAATCAAAATTTATGTCTGGTTCTAGAAATGATTGGTTTCCCACATCTATTTGGCACTTTCCAGTAGAAAATCATCAACAATTAAATCCTATCTTATTACAAACTATCTATACAGAACAACAGCAAGATAGTAAAGGTGAGCAATGGTCAAATATGCTAGGATGGCATAGTGTAGATAATTTACACCAACGAGAATCCTTTCACAACTTCACACAAATTATCAATAAAAATGTTTTAGAAGTTGCCACATTTCTACAATGGGATTTAGAAAAATTTAGCCTAAAAATCACAACTTGTTGGGCAATTATTAATCGTAAATTTGCTGCTAATTCTGTACATAATCACCCCAATTCTATTTTAAGTGGAGTTTACTATTTGAAAACTCCTGAAAATTGTGGCAGCATATTTTTTTGTGATCCTCGACCAGGATCACAGATGATCATACCACCATCTCTAGAGTTTAACTTATGGACTCTACCGAGAATAACTTACAAAGCCTATGCGGGGACAATGTTAATCTTTCCCAGTTGGCTTTTACATGGTGTAGAAATGAATATGAGCAATGAAGATCGAGTTTGTATTAGTTTTAATATTGGCATCGTACCTATCAGAAAATAAAACCATTAATGTCTTCTCAACTTTAGCTTAATTCAGAGTTGATTACAGATTTACAAATTCATCTCAATTGTCAAAGCTAGTTGATAAAGATAGCGACGAGATAAACCTGTATCCTTTGCTATGTCTCGACTAGCTTGAGAACGAGAAATACCTTGCTTGATCATTGATAATAACTCATTTTTTAATTCGGTTTCTGTGAGTTGAGGTTTATGAGATGGAGTTCCGGCTATTAAAAGAGTATATTCCCCTTGGGGTTCTTTTTCTTGATAATTAGCAATTCCTTCTCCAATAGTCCCTCGCCAAAATTCTTCATATAATTTAGTCAGTTCTCGTGCTATAACTAAAGAGCGATCGCTGCCTAAAATTTCTCCCAAATCTGCTAAAGTATCCCGTAGTCTGTGGGGTGATTCATAAAAAACTAAAGTTCGAGATTCCCCTTGTAAAGATGTTAAATATTCCTTTCTTTTTTGACTTTTAGCTGGCAAAAACCCATCAAAAATAAATCTATCAGTTGGTAATCCAGCCGCACTTAAAGCCGTAATTACAGCACTTGCACCAGGAATAGGGACAACAGTGATATTATTATCAATACAAGCCTTAATTAACTCATATCCGGGGTCAGAAATTCCCGGCATTCCCGCATCACTTACTAATGCGATCGCTTTTCCATACCGTAAATACTCTAATAATTCAGGAATGCGACTATTGCTGTTATGTTCATAATAACTGATTTGGGGAGTTCTCACCTGAAAATGTTGCAATAATTTTCCTGTATGTCTTGTATCTTCTGCTGCAATCATATCCACTGCTTGCAAAATTCGCACCGCCCTAAAAGTCATATCTTCTAAGTTGCCAATGGGTGTAGCCACAATATAAAGTGTTCCTGGTTTTGGTTCATTTTGCATATTAATTTCACACTAATTCAAGAGATTAAGGAATTTATAGGTTGATTAATTTTATTTACCTTACCAAACAATAAAACCCCAGATAAATGCAGATAAGGCTGTAATTTTGTGGAGTAGTAAATGCTATAGTACATCTTTAACTATACATGATATCGTCAGGTAAAAATTCAGATGTAAAAATTTCTGTTAAGCTATAAGGACAACTTTCGGGAAATGAAGACAGTCCGGTTTCTCGTTCTGCGCTAATAATGGCCAGTTGGTAGATTTTTTCTAAAGAATCAGCTAAAAAAGAGTTAAGACTAGGATTTTCTGCCAAAAGTTTTTCTAAACGTAAACGTTGTTCCTTAATAGTTAATTGCCAACTGCGAGAACGCAAGTTAGATTGAAACTGCCATTTAAGTAAGTGCATAAGTAGTAATTCTAATCTACTTTCTAATTCTCGTTTTTCAGAACGTCCCATATCTGCAATTTCTTCAGCAATATTACGAAAATCAATTTGATTAAATTGTCCCGTTCTTAATAGTTGTGCTTGTTCTTGAGTCCAAGCATAAAAATCATGATCATGGCTAGTTAAATTCATAAATTCTCCTATAATTTACTTATAATTTACTTAATAACTTCAGAAGTTGACCAATGACCAATTCAGGCTTATTTGTCGGTTTAATTACCTTAGATTTCATTTATCTCGCGGACTCTCCTCCCCAAAATAATCAAAAGTTAGTCGCTACTGATTATACTGTAGCAGCCGGAGGACCTGCAACAAACGCCGCTGTCACTTTCAGTCATTTAAGCAACCAAGCCACAGTATTAGGTGTATTGGGTTCTCACCAGATCACACAGCTAATTTCTAAGGATTTAGAAAATTGCCAAGTTGCCATTATTGACTTAGAATCTGACAAGGATACACCACCACCCGTATCTTCTATTATTGTCACCCAAGGTACAGGTGAAAGAGCGGTAATTTCTATTAATGCCATAAAAACTCAGGCAAATATTAACTCTATCCCAACCAGTATTTTAGAAAATTTAAAAAATTTAGAAAATATTGAGATTGTTCTAATTGACGGGCATCAAATGGCCATTAGTAAAATTATCGCCCAAAATGCTAAAATCCAGAATATTCCCATTGTCATTGATGGTGGTAGTTGGAAACCAGGATTTGCAGAAATATTACCCTTTGTAGATTATGCTATTTGTTCTGCTAATTTTTATCCTCCTCACTGTCAAAATCAACAAGATGTTTTTAACTATTTACAAAAGTTTAACATTCCCCATATTGCCATTACTCAAGGGGAAAATCCCATACAATACCTAACTAATGGTGTCCGTGATTCAGTAAATGTACCAAAAATCCAGCCAGTAGATACATTAGGAGCAGGAGATATTTTTCATGGTGCTTTCTGTCACTATATCTTAGAAAATAGTTTTGTCCAAGCATTAGAACTAGCTGCTAATACTGCTGCTAAAGCTTGTCAATATTTTGGTACAAGACATTGGCTAAATGCCATTGGTCACAAGTTAAGATAGAAGCAATTCTGTCAATGAGTATAAATACTAAAAAATATCAGAGTCAGAAATAAAAATGTGACTCAATATAATAGCAATAGTCATCACCGTGTCCAAAAATGTTTTTTGTCCGCTCAGAGAATTTTAAGTGTCTCAAACTTGGCTTAATTTTCCCCAGTTTGGCACGATGATGCCTAAATTATTTATCAATCCATTGTTCTAACAAGGGACTTACTTTTACAAGTAATGCTCTCAGATTTTTTTGCGGAACTATTTGTTCATGATGTAACTGCCCTAAAATAATACCTGGATGTCGGTGTTGTGTTTGGGCAAATTCTTCAACTGCACGGCGTGAAAAGAATCTTCCAGTTTTATCAACAAAGTTATTTAAGGCTTGAGTTTCTATTAACCAATGGGCTGCTTGTTGATTAGCCGCTTGTTCTTCTTCATTTTCTGCTAATGCTTCTAAATTATCTAAATAAGCTCCTTGATGTCCGAGAACAATGTGCGCTAATTCATGAAGGAGTGTGAACCAAAATGAGTCAATTCTGTCATATCTCAATGTTAAGGCGACAACGGGATTATTGTTTAAATAAAAGGCTGCACCATCTAAATAGGTTTTACTGAGATGGGGGACAATGACAAAATGTACGCCTAAATCTGTGAGTAATTTAGGAATATGTACAATGTTTTCTAATTGTGCGGCATGGGTGAGAATTGTGGGTATTGCTGCTTCTAGGTGAGAACGGTTAAAAGCGGGGATGGTTTGCTGTTTGGCTAGGTTTTCTACTCGTTTTACCCAAACTATTTGGGATGTTTCTTCTGGTTCTAAATGCTGTGAGCAACGAAAATTAACATCTAATTTGGGGGTTTCATTTAAAGAAAATATGCCTAAAAAATTACAAACTTGCTGCTCTAATTCATCTAAAGAATTGGTTTTAGAAATCCAATTATTTTTAATCAGTTCTGGGATGGGAGCAAGGGTATATAAACGGCTTTTACGGGCTATATCTGGCTCTGTTTTTTGTTTACTTGCTAAATGCAAGCGATATTTGGCTTCTAAGTTTGTCCAAAATTCTGGTGATGTCCCAAAGGCTTGGGAAAGTTCTAGGGCTGTTTCTGGAGTAATTTGCTTGTTACCGCGAATAATTTCGTTGATCGTTTGCACTGGCCGACCCATGATTTCCGCTAGGTCTTTCTGTGTCCACCCCCGCGCTTCTAGTTCTCGACTTAAAATTCTGCCTGGGGTTGGTACTCTTGCTGGTGCTAGTTTTTGGTTCATATTTCTGTTTCCCCTGCTACGTGGTGTTAGTGGTAGTCTTCGATATCAATAATTGTCAGGTAGTTTCCTTGTTCATCTTCAGCCAAGGTGACAATTAAACGCCACTGGGCATTTAAACGCAGAGAACGTTGTCCCTCCTTGCCACGTTTTCCTTGTAGTTTTTCAAATCTCAATCCTTTTTGGGCATACAAGTCCCGTTCGTCTACAGCAGCGTCAATAATTGCCATGACTTCAAAGAAGTCGTCAACCACTCCTGGGTATTTGTGAGCATTTTTTTCTTCTGTGTAAAGTGCTTCAAGTTTTTTTGTCTGGAAATAAAAACGCACAGAGCTACTCACCCCCTAGTAAAATGCACTGAATTAAGCATTATACTATGGACAAATTCAGCTTTGGGGTGAATGGCTGTTATTTTATTGTAAATCTCCTTGTAACTGGTGTTTTAAGAGTTTGAAGAATTTTATCTAAAGTTCCTGTAATGCAGGTATGATACTGCTTTTAGCAGCTTTTAATAGATTTGGTAACAAACAGATACTAATATGTATCATTTTTCTGTTACTTATGAAAAGGGATTAGCATTAGACCCAGTTAAGTATTTTGCTGATGCCAAAAATCGGGATTTAGGAATTGTAAACCGACTGCGAAAACCTAAAGTAAAGCTGATTATTTCTCCCTTTCCTGCTACTGAAAGAAGCTCTGAACAGTTTTTCTTCCCAACTCCTTAAAATATTGAGTCACATTTTTATTTCTCACTCTGATATTTTTTAGTATTTATACTCATTGACAGAATTGCTTCTATCTTCACTTGTGACCAATGGCTAAATGCAAATATTTCATCCTGAATTAAAAACCTTATTTGTGTATTTTTGTTGTTTAATTGTGTAATCACACTCAAATTTATCACCAAATGAAAGACCTATCAGAAATATTAACAATTACCCGACAAGTGGGCTGGGGTGCTGCCAGTTTACTTAGTTCTTATTATCATGGTACTGGCGAAAAAGCTAATTTAGATGTCAAATATAAGGACAATGAACCCGTCACAGTTGCAGATCTAGCTGTAAGTGAATATATCTTGTCACAGTTACAAACCGCTTTAGGTCATAAAGACTTTGGTTATATCAGCGAAGAAACTTATAAATCACAACAGGGGAAAAATCCCTCTGAGTGGGTATGGATCATTGACCCTTTAGATGGGACAAAGGACTTTATTCACAAAACTGGAGAATATGCAATTCATATTGCCCTAGTCCAAGGAACACAGACAATGTTAGCGGTGGTAGCAGTTCCAGAAACACAAAAGTTGTATTATGCCACTAGAGGCGGTGGGACTTTTATCGAAACTGCCAGCGGTTCTGTACCCGTGCGAGTTGACCCAACCAAAAATATTCAAGATCTAATTTTAGTTGTCAGTCGTTCCCACCGTAACGATAGGTTAGAATATCTGTTACAGCATCTACCCTGTCAAAATCAAAAGGCAATTGGTAGCGTCGGTTGCAAAATTGCAGCAATAGTTGAACAGCAAGCAGATGTTTACATTTCCCTTTCTGGTAAGTCCGCACCCAAAGACTGGGATATGGCTGCTCCCGAACTAATTCTCACGGAAGCAGGTGGCAAGTTCACCCATTTTGACTGCACGCCATTAAAATATAATACCGGCGACATTCAGCAATGGGGAGAGTTACTGGCGAGTAATTATCAAAATCATGAGTTACTGTGTCAAGAAGCACAAAGCATTCTCGCACGGTTTACTTCCACCTAAGGCAGTGTTGATTAACAATGCTAAAAATTTTATCGGGAAATTTTGCCCATTCTGGGTTAATATTCTCATGTAGTGCTATACTTGGGGAAATAAAGATTATTTTCGGTTGAGTAAGTCGTTTTAAGATTTTTTTAAATACGTCTCTCCGAATCTAACTCTCTACACTCTCTGATTTGGGAGACCCCATTTTATGACGATTTACGTTGGTAATTTGTCCTATCAGGTAAAAGAAGATGACCTGAAACAGGCTTTTGCGGAGTACGGAAAAGTTACTCGTGTGCAGCTACCCACAGACCGGGAAACTGGTCGTCCACGGGGTTTCGCCTTTGTGGAGATGGAAAAAGAAACAGAAGAAACCGCAGCCATTGAAGCACTTAATGGTGCTGAATGGATGGGGCGTGATTTAAAAGTGAACAAAGCTAAACCCAAGGAAGAGAGAGGCTCTTCACCTCGCAGCGGTGGCGGCGGAAGTTGGGGTGATCGCGGTGGCGGTGGAGATCGTGATCGCAGCGGTGGCGGTGGTCGTCGCTATTAAGTCTGTTTAAACAAATTAACATCTAGAGTATCCAGCAGATACAGCCCCAGGCTAGATGCTGCTGGAATGTTTTATTTTAGTTTGATTAATTAAAGAACCGTGGGACACACGGTCTTAAAGCTCAGTTAATGTCTTCAAAAAAGAGTCGCTGAGAAAACCACAGTTATCCAAAAAGGAGGATGTGGAGTATGTCACTTCTGGCTGTCAAGTATTTAATTCAGAATTAGGAGGAATAGGAATGACACAAGTGGTTTTAGGTGAAAATGAAGGTATTGAGTCAGCATTGCGAAGATTTAAGCGGGAAGTTTCCAAAGCGGGAATTTTCCAAGATATGCGGAAAAAGCGTCACTTTGAAACACCTTTAGAAAAAGAAAAGCGTAAAGCTATAGCTAGACATAAGCAACGTCGTCAACAACGTTCTCGCTTCAAACGATAAATTTTTAGTCTGATGGGGATCATCCTGAACCGCCTTGCTAGGATTGAGGATGATCCCCATGGGTTATTTTTTTATGCAATTAACTGCTAGATTTCCGCTAATGCTCGCTCAATTAAACGCCGTGCTAAGGTTTGTGTCCCTGTATGTTCATAGTAATTTGTAGACATATCTAAAAACGCAGCTACATAGTCCAATTTATCATCAGCAAAGTCTATAAAACCTTTGCAATGTTTTAAGACACCTTGGGCTGTTAAAGCATTAGCTGTAACAATACCATTCATCCAGCCCTTAACTGAGTCTACACTATTACCAATAAAGTCTATTTTCCCGCTAATACTACTACCAGGAATTTTATCTTGGATGATGCTAAAAGTTGAATTTTGTTGTAATTCTTGGGGGTTCATTCGACTGAGCATTGATAATGATTTGTCAATGAAATCAGGTCCTAGTGGTATTAAACCATCAACACAAATCAACGCCACCATGCGAATCAGGGACTCTCCAGCATACTCACCCAAAGAAGCAACAAAATCGCCAATACTATTCCCAGGAATGCCATTAATTTGACAAAAAGCCACTAATTCAGCAACTATTTTCAAAGTGAGATCAATAGTTTGGGCTTTGTCTGCTTTGGGAGTAATAGAATTTAAAAAACCGAATAAGGGAATTGTTTCCCC
>LJOT01000351.1 GCA_001672075.1 Anabaena sp. CRKS33 | reverse complement strand
TATCTTAAGGAGTGCGGAGTACAGAGTTAGAGAGTGGAGAGTATGAAGAAGAGGATGAAGAAGATAACCCTGCACCCCACACCCTGCACCCCGCACCCCGCACCCCTTCATCCTGGATATCCTGATTCTGACATTACCCCACAAAGCAACAATTAACGCAAAAAAACCGCGAAAAATTTTATTTTTAGGTGTTGACAAAGAATTTTAAATATGTTATCCTTGTATTGATAAGGAAGAACTATCATCCTTCCTGCTCCTTACCCTGACTAGATGTTGTGGAGCGGGCAAGATGCCCGCTAGAATCATACAAATTAAATGCAGTACAGCTTAATGATTCATGTAAGCATCTATGCTGCCAATTTCAAATTCACAGGCTCTAGAAATGGTTTCTGGGGGTAATTCGTCAAAACTAATTAATGATAAATGATTGGGATTATTGATTAATTCCTGCGCTAATAAATAACCAGTAATTGTCCAAGTTTGATATTTTCTCGCTTGTTTACCAATTAATCTCCCTTTTTTACCATCATAATATTCTGGCCATTCATCTTCACTGAGTCGAGATTTAGCAATTTCAATGGCTTTTTGTGCTAATTCTGGTTTTTTGGTTTTTACCGCTGCTGCTGCTAACATCCACATTAAAACAGGCCAACTTCCGGCATTATGATATGACCAGGGAATATTTTTTGGATCACACCCCGTTACTACTCGATATTCTTCACCTTGTAAAGCAGGATAACAGATTTTAATAGGCATATCTCCTACTAAATCCTCCCATCTTTTTTCAATCAAATTCATAATTGCTTCAGACTGTTCTTCCGTAGCAAGATCAGAAATTACAGCCATTAAGTTTCCCAGAGTGAAAAAACGAGTATCCATTTGTGATGGTCCAACATTTCCCGCAAAATAACCCCCTTTTCTGGGTAGCCATTTATCCAAATCATAATAAGGTAAAGAATCTGCATAAATATTGAAAAGATTAACCGCAGCTTTACCGTATTCTTCCCCTTTAAACCGATAAATTGCATTCAAACGATGAATATCTATCCAATAATGCTGACGAAGATGACCACATAATAAAGGTAAACGGTTATCAATGGCTTCAATAATATCTTGATTACCTTGGCAAATTAGCAGTTCTCGCGCTGCACGTAAAGCCGCAAAAAACAGAACTTGAATTTCTAAAGGATGTCCATAAATACCCATACGTCTATCTATCATACACGCACCGTCGGGAACTAATAGAGTTGGGTACATATCAAAACGATTAGCCAAACAGATATCCATGATTAACCTAATTCCTGTTTGGAATTGAGGTTGATAAGCTAAAGATGAATCATTAGTAGCAACTACATAAGCCCGCAATAAAATCAACCACCATAAACAAGAATCAACCGGTGTCACCCTAGCAATAGCGTGTTCACCAAAATCAGCTTCTAAAAATTCTTCCCCATTGGCAGAAACGACCTTAAAACTGGCTGGAATTAGACCTCTACCGGGTTTATAGGCATCTAATGCCTTTTCTTGAGGCTGTAAATTTAATGTTTCTTCTAGGAAGTTCTTGACAATATCTGTTCTACCTTTAATCAGAAAAATTAACGCCGAAGAAACGAAATCTCGGATAAAACATTGGTCGTAATTTAGTGCTTCTACGGATGAATCATAAGCCGCTACAGTACCTACAGGCTGACCTTTGTAGTAGAGAATTGAATTCTCTAATACTTGCCATGCTTCATTTTCTATATTTTGACTTGTCTCTAATTTATTTAGTTGCATTTCCAGACTAACTCCATTTAGATAGTAGATTTTTCGGGAGTAGATACACCTTTAATTATTGTTTATGCCATTTTCATCATAACTTTGAAATGGCAAATATCAATCCAGTCAAAATACTAAAACTTAGTTAATGTAAAAACTTAACTGCATAGTATCTAGCAGTTTTCTTAACTCCTGAAAATACACATCATTCCGTGTATTAGAATCACAGAATTTTAGTATAAACACTTAATCAGGAATTTGCTATTGAAATCAAAAAAAATATTATTCCCCCACAACTTAACAATTTATAACGTTTTTTGAAAATATGCAACATAAACAATTCACAAAAATTCAAAAAAATTCAAAAAAATCAGAAAATTCAAAAAATCCAGTCATTGATACTGATAAAGCTATCTTTCTTTGACAGCCTGTGAAAAAATCGAGTTTATAGGGCAAAATTCCCACATTTCCACTGATTTTATGATCAATTATGTGTCTTTAATTGCTGCTGAAACTTTTGATATGCCTGATTAACTGCTTGCATGGCAGTTTTAACACTAACAGAACTGTTAATATCAGGATGATATAATTTAGCTAATCTCAGATAGGCCAGTTTGACATCTTTGGGGTGAGTTTTCGGTTCTACGCCTAAAATTTCCCACCATTCCCCAGTTAATGGTAAATTATCGCTGCTGTCAAGTTGCCAAATTTTGATAGTCCCACCTTGATCACCACTAATCAGCATTGTACCATCTAGACTAAAAACTAGGGGACCAAAACCAGAAATAGTTGCCAATAATGCCCCAGTTTGAAAATTCCAAAGTTTGATCATTCCTTCTTGACTACTACTAGCAACAATTTTACCATCTGGGTGAATAGCAATAGCAGAAACAGCCGTTGAGTGGATTTTCACAGTCCGGTATAATTCCCCTGTATGAAGATGCCACAGTTTAATTGTACTATCTGTACTACCACTAATCAAAGTTTGATTATCGGGAGTAATTGCTAATGTATTTACTGCTGCTAAATGCTGATTAATAATATAACGGTTTTCCCCAGTTTGTAAATTCCAAATTCTGATAGTTTTATCAGCACTTCCACTAACAAGGGTTGTAGAATCAGGACTAATAGCAATAGCTAAAACTGCATCTGTGTGTCCATTTAAAGTCCGTTTGATTGTTCCTGTAGAACTTTGCCAAATTCTGATGGTTTTATCCCCACTAGCACTAGCAATAATATTACCATTAGGACTATAAACAAGTGCATTAACAAACCCATTATGGCTATGGGGAGAAGTTAAATAAGAGAATGTGCGATGATATTTTTTTGTTTCTAATTCCCAACTACTGATTTTCCGATCTATACTACCACTAATTACCTGTTTTCCGTCGGGACTAATAGCCACAGATAAAACAGCTTCCGCTTGTCCAGAAAAAGTATAAAGACATTTTCCAGTTGGCAAATTCCATAAATTAACTTGTCTGTCATTACTACCACTCACCAAAGTTTTATTATCAGGATGAATAGCTACACTATTCACTGTAGCTGTGTGTCCTTTGAGAGTTTTTACACATTGCCAATTTCCCATTGTTTGAGAAGCCATAGTTAATATTTTTTGGGGTTCATTTTTTGCAGTTTCACTATTTATCTTCGCTTTTAATTTTTCGGTTCTCCGGTACTTATTATGCTCAACCAAGAAGTTGAGAGAAGGGAACAGGGAACAGGGAACAGGGAACAGGGAAAAAAATTAATTTTCTAGTTTTTTAATAAGACTAATAATCATTCTGCCTGTCTCTCTAATCTCAAAATAACGTAGTATACTGGGGTTAATCGTATTTAACCGAAAGATGAAATACCTAACTCCAGGTTATCACCGCAGGAAGAG
>LJOT01000350.1 GCA_001672075.1 Anabaena sp. CRKS33 | reverse complement strand
AAATTCCAATCAATTATTCTTGATAAAAATCTGAGAAATTCATTACTTTTTTTCGGCAATTTCTGATAACTAGGAATACTCATAAATATTGGCTTATTAGCTTTTTGACAAGCATCTGCCCAAAGTCTTAATAAAGAATCACCGATTTTTGGATCTATGCTCACCAAGGTAACTGGAGAATGTTTTAAGCACTCTATTAAAGATTGTTGATTCTCTAGTGAAGCTAAATAGGGATGTGGTAATTTTCCAGAACTTTTGACTAATAACTGTCCTCTGCGCCATTTTAATGTGCAAGATAGGGAGCTAATATTTTCCGAATGCTGAGGTATAATAGAGTTATTATTTAGATTAGAAATAACTGAGGTTGGCATAATATTGTCAGTGATAAAATAGTAAAAGATTGAGTGTATCTCCAGTGACAGAAAATTAGGCTGAGTATTTTTCTATCGTTTTATTGACCATGAGAACAGACATTAAGGATGTGAAGTGAATTTAACTTTTATTACTAGATAAGTTCTCCTAATAATATCTGTATATGTCAATATCAATAGCGAAAATTAACTAAAATAGCTATGAATTAACGCCACTTCGTATTTCCTTTAGGTTTGAGGATTTTAATATGTCTTTTGATCTCTACAATATAAGACCTTGGATTAGTAGATCATGGATAAACAACTTCTTTATTCACTCTTTAAATAGATATTACTTTTATTGGCAAAATATTAAGCTAAGATAAATGAATTAATGGTCACTAAATAAAATTAACCAAAATTTAGTTTTCATAAAACATATTATTATTAACTACAGCAAAGTTGAGTGAGGTACACTTTTAGCGAGCAAGATGCCCGCACCACAGTATTTTTATCATTAATTGTACCACATCATATAAAAATTATCACAGACCCGACTTCTTAGGGAAGTCGAGAATATTGTTGTTGAGAAATTATTCAATGCCAAAACCCCCATGACTACCTATTGGAGTCCGGGGGTTTTTGTAAAATTCAAAAGTGAACTTGGGTGATCAAATATTTTACCCTATTCTTCCATTGCTGGTTGCAAAGCGAATTGTTTTGGCTTCACATAAGGAACATAGGTGCTATCAGATGAAGATACACCATTAGCTACAACTCCAATTAAATTTAACTTACTCAACATCGCTGTAGCTTGATTAAGTTGGGTGCGTGTCACTTTACCAATACTTGCCATGATGATCACACTTCGACAAGATGATGCTGTGAGCATAGCATCCACTAAACCAAGAACGGAAGGGGCATCTATGAGTACCAAATCATAATTTTCTTCAAATGCGGCCATCAATTGCTTCATGCGAGGAGAACTCAAAAGATGGGCAGGATCAGTCGGTATTGGTCCAGCGGTTAAAATGTCAATGTAAGATGAGCCAGAGTAAGGAACACTAATCTGATTAGGTAGGTTAACTTCACTTTCTAATAAAGTTGAAAGTCCCTGTTCATTGGGAAGATTTAGTTGTTTGTGGAGATTAGGATTGCGGAGGTTAGCATCAATTAGTAAGACCTTTTTATGCAGACGAGCCGCACTCATAGCTAGACCTAATGCCAAAGCCGACTTACCATCATCTGGTAATGCTGATGTGACCATTAAGGATCTCAAATCAGAGACATTATTGAGTAGTTCAATATTTTTGTAAATGAGATCAAGTGATTCCCAGCGGGGAGGAGATTGTAGTACCTGAATTGTCCAAGGAGCAAGAACTTCTGGTTTGCCAAATGGCAATTTGATCATTGATTCTCTGGGTTTAGCAGGTGGCAATTTAGCAGTTGTTCCTAATAATGGCAGAGAAACCTGTTTTTCTAATTCAGCCGTAGTATGGACAGAATCATCAGAGGCTTCACGAATAAAGGCAGCAATACCTCCTAACATTAAACCAATTACTGCTCCTAATAATAGGTTTTGTCTGAGGTTAGGACCAGTTTGAACTCCTTCTTGGGGTTCTTCTACTACTTCCCAATTAAATCCACCTTTAGAAAGTTCTTGACGTAATTTTTGTTCAGATCTTAATAATTGCTCCAATCTTTCTCTGCTAAATTGTAATTGGGGAAGTATGCGATTGTAATAAGCTAATAAAGAAGGAAAACGCTTCAGATCCCTTTGTAATTCTTTTTCTTTTGCTGCTAAAGTTTGGTCACGGGCTGTTAATGCAACTATGGTAGTTTGGGTTTCTACTAATTGACCTGTGAGATTAAGATCAATTTCTCCAAGTTGTCCTTGTTGTAAAAGATTGTCTCCAGAACTAAGGACTGGATTAGAAGTTTGTCCTAAAGTTCTGCTAACTTCTTTTTGCAAAAGTTGTTTTTGACTTTGCAGTTGTTCTTGTAACTTTTGAACACTGGGAGTATCATCAGTGAAGCGTAAGCGTTCCTGTGCTAAAGCTAGTTCTGTTTTTTGGATTTCATTGAGTAAACCTTGGTAGCGGGTAGACTGACTTAAACGAGATGAAACTAGAGCATTTTGT
Source organism: Anabaena sp. CRKS33 (assembly GCA_001672075.1). Taxonomy (GTDB): domain Bacteria; phylum Cyanobacteriota; class Cyanobacteriia; order Cyanobacteriales; family Nostocaceae; genus Dolichospermum. Next base: position 1,154 of record LJOT01000350.1, on the reverse strand, counting down.
GGAGAACGGTTTAGTTGTGCTTGCAAAGATCTTTGTTTTGCTAAAGCCTCTTCATACTGAGAACGAGTTGTTTGTCGTTCCTGTTGCACAGTATTTAAAGTGGTCTCTATGGTTTTGGCCTGAGTTTCTGGATCAATTAAATTCTGATTTCTGCGAAATCTTTGTAGATTTGCTTCAGAAACAGTTACTTCATCGGTAGCTTTTCTTAATTGATCTTTAATGACTTGTAGACCTTTTTGTAAGCGTGAATTTTGCTGTTGTTTGTTATATTCTAAATAAACTTGCTGAATAGTATTCAGAACTTTTTTAGTTTTCTCTGGATCGTTATCGCTATAATCAACTTGAAAGATTTTAGTGGCAATATTATCATCTTTGGTCTTGATTTGATTTAAGACTAAAGAGTTTTTTAAATCCATTACTGTTAAGTCTGGATATTCAGATTTAAGTTTATTAACTGCTTTTTGAATCAGTCCAGAACTCTGCATTAAGTTCAGTTGAGTAGCGGTATCTATCTCGATGTTAGTATCGGTAAACTGACTTTCGGTGTTATCAGTTTCTTTCTTCCCTTGATAGTTAGGTTCTACTAACAATTGCATGGTGCTTTTGAAACTGGGTTCTGTTTTTAAGGCCATGATACCAGCGATGGCTGTAGAACTCAACAATACTAATAATATCCAGGGAAATCGTCGCCACAGTACAGCAAAGATTTGTCCGTAACCTGGCTCGGTTTCTGAGGCTGAATTTATATTTGGATTTAGACTACTTTGAACCACTTTTATTATCCTTATCTACGATACACGACCCAAACACCTAAACAATCAAATGAATTAACAATAGACACCACTGGCTTGATCAATAATTCGCTCAACTTTACCAAAAAATGACTGTTCTGAAAACTTGCTAACAGCATGATGACGAATGTTTTGATAATCCCAAGATATTCCACCAGCTTCTATTAATGCTGCTTGTAAAGAGCATGGCGTTTGTCTTTGGAAAAATACACCTGTTTTCCCTGGTATTTGAGTATCTAATACTCCACCTGCTCCATAGGCAATTACTGGTGTACCACTAGCATTTGCCTCGACTGGAACTAATCCATAATCTTCTAAAGCTGCAACAATAATTGATTTGGCTTTAGAAAATAAGTTTTTACG
>LJOT01000072.1 GCA_001672075.1 Anabaena sp. CRKS33 | reverse complement strand
TTCTAACTGCATGACATCGCCGCTAACTAATTCACGGGCAGCAATTATAGATAATTTTCCGTCCCGAAAAACTTTGGCTTGGGATGGTAAGATTTTCTTCAGGGCTGATAAGGCTTTTTCCGCTTGATATTCCTGCCAAAAACTAAAGATAGCATTAATCCAAACATGATACTTTCAAACAACATCCTGTAAATCCTAAAATCCTGGACATCCTGATTCTGACAAATTAAAATATTAGTACACCACAAATAAAATCAAAATCCTGTAAATCCTTCAGTCCTGTACTTCGACTTCGCTCAGTAACCGGACATCCTGATTCAGACAAATAATAAAATAACAGATTTTGTAAAAATACACCATGCCCAAAATTACCCTAGAAATATCAGAAGAATTATCTCAACAAATAGCACAAATAGGGATAGATACCTTACCAGAACTACTTGCTTTGAGTCTTCAACAATCACCAATACCAACACAAATTTACCAATATATTCTGAACTTTCTTGCTAGTAACCCCACTCCTCCACAAATAGCAGAATTTAAACCTACACCGGAAATGCAAGATAGGTTACGTACTTTGCTAATACAAAGTAAAGCAGATAAACTCACACCCAGAGAATTACAAGAACTAAACGAGTATGAACGTATTGAACACTTAATTGTCATGATTAAAGCTGGTAATTTATCTTATTTGAGTAATAACCCGTGAGTATATCCTATATTCCGGCTGCACTTCGCCGCTTAGTAGAAGAACGGGCAAAATATCAATGTGAATATTGTTTACTACCTGCAAAAGTCGCATTTTTTGCCCATGAAATTGACCATATTATTGCCCAAAAGCATGGGGGTGAAACTAATGCTGATAATTTAGCTCTTACTTGTTGGCGTTGTAACCGATATAAAGGTAGTGACTTGGGTTCATTTGACCCAGAAACACGCAATTTTAGTTTTCTCTTTAACCCGCGTAACCAGGAATGGAAATCACATTTCATATTCTCAGAAGTGCTTATAGTTGGTTTAACTCCTGAAGGAAGAACAACAGTTAAGTTGTTGCAAATGAATAGTGAAGAAAGACTAGCTGAACGCCAAAAATTAAGGTTATAATAACTAGGAATTTCTATTATTAACCAGTAAAAACCACATCCTGTAAATCCTAAAATCCTGATTCAGACAAAAAATGATATATCTCCAAGTAGAAAATATTACTAAACGATGAAACACCCAAAACTAGAAGAAATTATGCAGGAATTGTGTAATAGCTTGCTTGAAACATACCAAGATCAACTAATTGCAGTGATTCTTTTTGGTTCTCAAGCGCGTGGTGATGCTACTCCTGATTCAGATTTTGATGTATTAATTATACTTAAAGATTTAGTGCAAGCAACCAAAGAAATTGAAAAAATTGGCTTTTTTCTTAGTCCCCTTTGTTTAAAATATAGTGTAGTAATTTCTAACCTATTTTACTCCCTGAGTCGTTTTGAGAAAGAACAAACAATGCTTATCCAAAATATCAAAAAAGAAGGTATTTATTTCTATGAACAAAGAACAAGAGTTTCTAGTGCAAAAAGCTACCTGATTTTGCTGCTTTGGAGCGCCTCTGCGTGAAATAAAATCATACTCTTAATCAGCAACGCCAAATTTATATTACAGTAATTCTCGCTCTAATGAAATACAATGGAGATCGCAGTGTCTCTATGGTCTAAAGACAGGCTCGTTTCCCACTTACCGTGAGGTCTTATGAAGCAAATTAAAATTATTGTCGAAAAACACTTTGATGGTTATATTGCTTATCCCCTTGGTATTCAAGGAGTTATAGTTGGTGAAGGTGACAGTTATGAAGAAGCTTTAGCAGATGTAAAATCAGCAATTCGATGTCATATAGAAGTATTTGGTCAAGAAGTTTTAGAAGATGAATCACCGATTTTAGAAGCTTTTGTTGCTGAAGCTGAGGTAACTATCTAATGCCTAAATTTCCCGTAGATGCACCAAAAATAAAAGTTATTAAAACATTGGAATTACTCGGATTTAGTATTATTCGAGAACGAGAACATATTGTCATGGTAAAAAACAATAAAGACGGAACAAAAACACCCTTAACTATGCCTAATCATTCCCAGATTAAAAGTTCGACATTAAGATCGATCTGTACTCAGGCTGGAATATCACGGGAAGATTTTTTAGCAGCATACGAACAAGCATAATCTTATGATCATTATCCTGTAAATCCTTAAATCCTGTAAATCCTGATTCAGACAATAATATAATTATCTCGTAGCAAATATCTTGACTGATATTTTTTCTCTGTGTCCTCTGTGTCTGGAGTGGTTCGTTTAAAAAAAACACAAATAATTAAACGCAGATAAACGCAGATAAACACAGATAAACACAGATAAGGACGGACAATCAAAAATCAAAACACGATACTTTTAAACAACATCCTGTTAATCCTTAAATCCTGGATATCCTCAGACAATTTCTCCAACCAGTAACTTAGATTAGATACTTGTGACACAATTGGCGAAAGTCTTCACCGCGCATTTCAAAGTTAGGATATTGGTCAAAACTAGCGCAAGCGGGAGATAGTAATACTACTGAAGCTTGATGTTTTTTCGCTAGTTCCCCAGATAAGGATACGGCATTTTCCATGGTTTCGACTATGTGATAATTACTATATCCCACCTCTTGCAGACGTTTAGAAAATGCTGGTGCTGCGTTACCTATAAGTAAGACAGCGGCGGCTTTAGCTTGAATTTGCCCTAACCAAGCGGTATCATCTCCCGCTTTAGCTTCACCACCAGCAATTAAAATGGCGGGGCTTTGTACAGATGCTAAACCTACTTCCGCTGCGTCGTAATTGGTTGCTTTACTATCGTTAATAAAATCAATGCCTTGCCAATTGCAGATATGTTCTAAGCGATGGGGAACACCAGGAAATTCACGGACAGCCTGGGAAATTGCGGTAATATCTATACCTGCCAATCTAGCAGCGGCGACGGACATGAGGAGATTTTGCTGGTTATGTTCCCCTACCATTCGCAATGCAGATACCTCGACAATGGCTTGGGCTGTAGCGGTGATTTTTTCCATTACCCAGCCATTTTCTATATAAAAGCCTTTTTCACCAATCAGAAATTCTTCACCTTTAACAGTTGTCCAATAGGCGTTTGGCCAATGATTTAATCCTAATTTTCTCAAATAAACATCATCACCGTTAAATATTTGAATTTGGGAATTGTGTAATAATTTGGCTTTGATATGATAGTAATTTTCTAAGGTTTTGTGACGGGCTAAATGATCTGGTGTGAAGGTTGTCCAAATGCCAATGCGAGGGGCTAAAGTTACAGAAGATTCGATTTGATAACTACTAATTTCGCCAATTATCCAATCAGGGCGATTTTGGATTTGAGATTTTGGATTTTGGATTGCTACCTCACAAGCAGCATAACCAATATTACCACAGGCGGGGGCGTTTAATCCTGCTGTTTGGAAAATGGCCGCAGTTAAAGCGGTGGTGGTGGTTTTACCATTTGTACCGGTAATTCCTACCCAGGGGATATCTTGTAAATGTCGCCAAGCTAGTTCCATTTCGCCAATAGTTTCTATTCCCAGTTCTCGCGCTTGGGCTAAAATAGGAATATCCCAAGGAACTCCGGGACTGACAATGATTAATTTGGATAAATCAGAATTGGTAAATTCTGGTGTGGTTTTTAATTTAACGGTAATGTGTTCGCTGGCGAGTTCCTGTTGTTGTTGGAGAAGGGTTGGGGAGGTGCTACTGTCATAAAGTTCTACCTCCCAGCCTTCCTGTTTCAACAATCTTGCCGCAGCTACACCGGACTTTCCGAATCCAATAATTAACGCTTCTGGCATTGACCGTGTATCATCCCTGGTTAAGCTCTACTATAGTAGCGTTAATTGGCAGCAATTACACAACTTTTTGTTGCTTTTGACTACAAATTTTTGACTATCGCGCCAAAGTCAGCCAATACACGGGCGTGATTTCGCAGTAATCCTAGCAAATTTAGGCGATTTTGCTTAATATCGGGATTTGCGTCCATGACTAAAACGCTGTCTTCACCATCAAAAAATGTACCCACGGTAGGAGCGATTTTTGTCAGTGCGGTTACTAACAGTTGATAATCCCGGTTTTGTTGTGCTGCTTGGGTTTGGGGAACTAGTTCCAGCAAAGCGTTATAAAATGCAGATTCGGATTTTTTCTGGAATAGTTCGGGTTTAATTAAAGTTTGTGGTTCTAGGGTTTGCAAGTCTAGATTTCCCTGGGCTGCGAGACGGGTAGAACGGTTGACGGTTTCGTAGATTTTATCTAATGTACCATCTTGACGGATTTTTTGTAAATAGAGAGAGCGATCGCGGACATCTAATAAATCCGTTAATGCACGTTCTGTATATTCAGGATCATTTTCTCCTAAAACTGCATTTACCAAATCGTAATCTATCTGTTTTTCATCTTGTAATAAAGTCCGAATTCTTTGCAAGAAAAATTCTCGCAAAGTTTTAATTAGTCCGATTCTATCTTTACGAAAAACAACGGCAAAATCTGTTGCTGTATACTCTAATAAACTTTGTAAATTTATCGGTAAATTTGCCAACCAGGTAATATTAATTATGGCGTTAGCAGCGCGACGTAAAGCAAAAGGATCGGAAGAACCTGTAGGAATTAAACCTAAACCAAAGATACTAACTAAAGTATCTAATCTATCAGCTAACCCGACAATTTGACCAGTAAGAGTTTGGGGGAAAATATCATCAGCATTTCTGGGTAAATAATGCTCAAAAATCGCTTTTGCCACTTCTGGATCTTCACCACTAGCTAAGGCATATTTTTCGCCCATGATTCCCTGTAGTTCTGGAAATTCATAGACCATTTGCGTCACTAAATCGGCTTTAGAGAGTAATGCTGCTCTTTGTATATTATGGGTTTGAGCGCGATTTAATTGTAGTTGATTACTAATTTTTTCGGCATTTTTAACTATTCTTTCGACCTTAGCACGAACAGAACCTAAATCTTCTTGAAAGGTGACTTTTTCTAATTGAGGTAAATAGCTTTCTAAAGGTTTAGATAAATCAGCTTCATAGAAAAATCTGCCGTCTGCTAACCTTGCGCGAATTACCCTCGCATTCCCCACAGCAATAATATCAGATTTGGCAGGATCTCCGTTACTAATGGTGATAAAATTGGGCAATAATTCCTGACATTCTGCATTTTTGAAAACGGGAAAATACCGCTGGTGACTGACCATAACTTCGGTAATCACTTCTTTTGGTAACTTGAGAAATTCCTCCTCAAATTGTCCAATCACTGCTGTGGGATATTCCACTAAATTGACAACTTCTGCTAATAATTCCGGGTAAATTGGGGTATATCCGCCTAATTTTTCCGCTGCTGCTTTAACTTGATTTGTGATGATTTCCCCTCGGTTTTCTGGAGGGACATTTACATAACCAGAAGCCAATGTTTTGACATATTCTGTAGCGTGGGAAATACTAACAGGTTCAGGGTGTAAGACTCTATGGGTGCGAGATATGCGATTGCTTTTGACAATTTTTGCCCCATTTTCTAATTGTAATGGTAAAATCTCGCCATCTAATAATGTCACTAACCACCGAATTGGCCGGGAAAATCGGCCGTCACCATGTCCCCAGCGCATTAACCGCTTGCCCTCCAAGTTCCAAACCCATTCAGGCACAAGTTCGGTTAAAATATCCGCAATGGGACGACCGGGAATTTGCTTATTCACAAAAACAAAATCCCCTTTTTCCGTGGGACGAATTTCTAAAGCAGAAATATCTACACCTTGCTTACTGGCAAAACCAATGGCAGCTTTAGTGGGTTGTCCATCTTTAAAGGCTGCTTGTGCGGGGGGTCCTTTGATTTCCTCTTCTCTGTCTGCTTGTTGGGAAGGTAAACCGGTAATGAGAACTGCTAACCGTCGCGGTGTTCCATAGACCTCAACCGCAGCGTCGGGGAGATTATGGGTTTTGAGACTTTCGGGAATGCGCGATTTCCATTGTACAATAGCATCACTCAAAAAACCGGCGGGTAATTCTTCTGTACCGACCTCTAATAAAAATGCTGGCATAAGATACTGTTTTTAACTTGATGGGGCTAAATATTAGTCAATTCCAATATTGTATGCCATAACCGGTAATAGGTAATTGGTAATAGGTAATAGGTAATTGGTAATAGGTAATTGGTAATAGCAATCTTTGTCTCTAGAAGAAATATTGAAACTTGGATACATTATTTACAAATTAATAAATAGGGCTTGAGGTGCATTTTTCTTTGTCGGATTTGGAAAATTGAGGATATCCCGACAGTTAAAACTGTTCCCTGTTCCCTGTTCCCTGTTCCCTGTTCCCTCCCCTCACAGACAACTTATTCAGCAAGCCCTAAATAATGATATCCTAGTAAAAAATACGAGGTGAAGTCTCATGCTAACCATAGCACCCGCTCACTCCCACCGCGCTATACTCGCTAATATTTCTTGGCAGACTTTTGAAACCATTTTAACAGAAATGGGCAATCATCGCGCTACCCGTCTAGCCTACAACCAGGGAACATTAGAAATTATGACTCCTTTAATGCCTCATGAACATAATAAAAGACTGATAGAAAAGCTCATTGATAATTTAGCAGAGGAACTTAATCTTAATATTAAAAGTACCGGTTCAGTGACTTGTAAACGTCAAGATTTAGCCAAAGGTGTAGAACCAGATTCTAGTTTTTACATCCAAAATGAACCGATAATGCGAAATAAACAAACTCTAGATTTGACTCAAGATCCCCCACCAGATTTAATTATAGAAGTTGATTATACCAGCGCTTCCCTGGATAGATTACCGATTTATTTGGCATTAGGTGTTCCCGAAGTTTGGCGTTATGATCATCCAGTAATGCAGATTTATCAACTCAGTCATGGTGTTTATATTCCCTGTGACGTTTCTCCCACCTTTGCTAATTTACCCCTAACCACAGAAATTCCCCGCTTTTTAGCTCAAAGTCTGGAAATCGGCGAAATTCCCATGATTCGCGCCTTTCGTGCTTGGTTACAAAAATCAAAAATAGAACTCACACAGAAATGACAGCATAGCGAATTAATATGGCTAAATCTTGTGGTGCCGGCATCTTGCCTGCTATAATCGCTTATAATTATGCTAAATCTTGTAGTGCGGGCATCTTGCCCGCTATAATTAGACCAATCCAATCCAGTACAGTTTAAGTAAAATACCCCTCTCCGGGACGGAGAGGAGTTGGGGTGAGGTTTATCGCAGTAAGTCAAATTAAACCTATATCTGAATGTTGTGATTCACTGGTTCAGGTTTAAGAATAATGGGATTGGGAAGAGATGGTGATTTAGATACCTTTGTTTCTGCCTGTGTTTGTCCTGTTTGATTCCAGAGAATCATTGAGAGTAAACCATCTACTAAACTGTTACTATTACCATTACCATTGCTGCTATTTACCGTGATGTCAGGGATAATACGGACATTGCGATCGCCTATAATTTGCATTAACTGCATCGCTGTATAACCTTGTTTTCCTAGAGCTTCCACACCGGCGAGGTAGGTTTCCGCTTTAGCGTTACCTGTGGCGCGAATACCTTCAGCCTCAGCCACAGCTTTCAGTTTAATGGCTTCCGCTTCACCGGTTGCTTGCTGAATTTGGGCGTTAGCTTGCAATTGGGCAATTGTCACGCCTTGTTCTGATTGTACCAAATCTTGCTGAATATCAGCTAATGCTGTTTCCCTGACCAACATTTGTCGTTGGGTTTCGGCCATTTGCTGCACTTCGTAAGTTTTACGTTGTTCCTCGGCGATTTTCCGTTCTGTCAGAGTGTGCATTAACTCGTTCGGAGGCGTAATTAAACCAATTAAAGAATCTACAGCTTGTACATCATAGGCACGCAAAGCAGATTTAACGTATTCAGAAGCTTCTATTTGGCGCTCGCTACGGGCAATTAAGAAATCTAAAATGGTATATTCTTGGGCGGAATTACGGAAATAATTGCCCACAATGGGACGCAAAACTTGGTCAATGACATTTTGCATCGAACCTAAGCGAGAAATCACTTTTGGCGCGTCTGAAGCCCCAATGTGGATAATTTGAAATATCTCTAAATCAAAGCTAAAACCATCAAACGACAGCAGTTTTAACGCTTTCAAATTAGTATCATATCCGTGCTGTCCAGTGATTCTATCAGTAAAGTTTAAAACGATATTTGTCGTCGGTACTAACTCAACTTTCATCACATTGGTATTGAGGGGGTGTTTTCCTGGATACAATGGTTCAACCCAAACCCCCTTATGTCCTTGATTGACCAAGTTTCCGTGAGTAAAAGCCGCACCACTGACATCTTCCTGATCTTCACCGACAAAAGAAATCACCACACCGACATAACCAATGGGAATTTCCGTCATCCGTACTTGTTCGATATTTACCAACCAAGGGTTGAGATTCCACGAACCCGATAATAATACCTGTTCTTGTAAACCCCGTTGTCCCCCAGCATCAATAAATTTTTGACCATTTTGGAAGTTATCATGGCCACCAATCAAACGTCCAGCAATTTCACCTGCTGCAATTGGTGAACCATCTAACGTGGTGACAATACCAACTTTATCTGCTGCTACTTCATAAATACGCAATTGTTCTGGACGCATACCATGGGTAGTGGCATTTGCTGTCGTAATAACTTTAAACAGAGCAGTGTTAATCCGGTAAGTACCAGCGGTAATAAAAGCAATTTGTCGTCCTTTTTCGCCACCTTTCGTTAAAAATTTGCGAGCATCTTGAAAATTATCACATTCGACAATTTTGCCCAAAATCCGCTCCGGAGGGTTAGAAGCCCCATCAGCGGCGACAACCAGAGCGATTTCTCCTTGGGGGACAATGATTACTGGCTCTTTTTTGACAGCATACTGCCAGGGCCAATAACCCCAGTGCCAACCAGGGGCCAGGGTATCTGCTTGTAAACCAGCTTCACCATTTAAAGCGATTAATCTATTAGGGGGTAATACTTTACCAGAAAAGGTAAATTTTCTGACAACAATGCCCACCTCGCGCTCACCGATAACTACCAGTCCACCGAAGAAAATACAACCACCAATAATGATCACGGGAAAAATGATTAAAGGTTCAATTCCCATGGCTTGATAAGGAATTTGGCGAGTTACAGACTGGGTAATTACAGGCTGAGTTTGACCAGGAGCGATTGATATTGATACAGAGGTTATTTCTTTTGCTGCTGGTGTTTCTCCGGAAGCGGCATTGGCAGCATTAATACCACCTATTAAGGATAAGGCAGCGATCGCAGATGTAGCCAATGTCACGATTTTATTGTACTTACCCTTACCCATAGAAAATGCAAAGCTTTTCATATATGTGTACCTCGTTAGGGAAATAATTATCCAATTTGTGACTTCACTATGAATCAGCCTGTTTCCTTAAATCCTATCTAAATTTTTTACCAGATTGATTCATCCGTTTAAGAAGCGCTTATAAGCTGCTTTTTACAAAACTTATTTTATTTATGTAAGTATTTTGGGAAGTTAGTGGTAGAATAAAAACGGGATTAACGCCATACTCAATCGTAACATTACTTTAACTCTTTTCAAAATCACAAATTCTCAAAGGGGTATCTATTATGGCTAATAACTTCGTCTGGGTTAACGCAACTACCTTAAATGGCACTCTTTGGGATAATGGAACTCTATTATCGCTACAATAGGAAAAGAAATATTTATGAATAAGAAAATTATTATTTATTTTATTTTATAATTTTTGGTAATTCAATATGATTAACAATAAAATTCAACCTAGACAAGCATTAAACAAAGGATTTCTAAGAATTAAACCAATTAGAAATGAGTTTGAGATATTTAAAAGGAATCTGATTACACTAATTAATCAAATTGACGAAAATGAAAGAGAGGAATTTCATAAAAATATTCTTACTGATTTTTTAAAAAATACCTATTATGGTGCTGATTACTTAATCAATATTAAAGCAAGTAATGACCTAGTAATTTATAATGGCAAAGATACTAAAAGCAGTGTTGGTGTGATTTTAGAAGCTAAAAAGGTAAATAACAATGAAATGCTCAAAGTTGATAATTTAAATACTAAAGCATTACAACAATTAGTTTTATACTTTTTAAGAGAACGGATTACACATAAAAATCCAGAAATTAGATATTTAATTGCTACTAATATTTATGAATGGTTCATTTTTGATGCGACAATTTTTGAAAATTTGTTTGCTCAGAATACACAATTAGTCAAGCAATTTACTGATTTTGAAGAAAAACGTCTATCTAATTCTCGTACTGATTTTTTTTATAAAGAAATTGCTCAACCCGCAATAGATGAAATTCAAAATCAATTAGTTTTTACACATTTTGATATTAGGGATTATCAACAGTATTTAATTAATCAAAATCCAGAAAATGATCAAAAACTGATTCCTTTATTTAAGCTATTTTCACCACAGCATTTATTGAAACTACCTACTATTAATGATAGTAATAGTTTAAATAAAAACTTTTATAGTGAATTACTACACATTCTTGGTTTAACGGAAATTAAAGAAGGTAGTAAAAAATTAATTCAGCGTAAACCAATTAATGAAAGGGAACAGGGTTCATTAATTGAAAATACTATCACTCGGTTGCAAGAATTACGCAAGATTGATAGATTAGAAAATTCAGAACAATTTGGAGAAAACAACGAAGACAGACTTTTTAACGTTAGTTTAGAATTAGCTATTACTTGGATTAATCGCATTCTGTTTTTAAAATTATTAGAATCCCAATTAATCAACTATCATCAAGGTAATAAATCTTTTGCATTTCTCAATATAGCAAAAATTCAAGATTTTGGTAATCTCAACCGTTTATTTTTTGGTGTTTTATCTCATAAACCAGACGCAAGAGAAAAACATATAAAAAATCTTGTTGCTAATATTCCTTATTTGAATAGTTCTTTATTTGAAGTATCAGAAATTGAACATCAAACAATAGTTATTAGTAATTTAGTCAATGATGAGAAACTTTCTATTTTTAATAATACAGTTCTTAAAGATAATCATGATCATAAACCTACAGGAAAACTAAAAGCACTAGAATATATTTTTGAATTTCTTGATGCTTACGATTTTAGCAGTGAAGGTACAGAAGAAATCCAAGAAGAAAGTAAAACCTTGATTAATGCGTCTGTTTTAGGTTTAATCTTTGAGAAAATTAACGGTTATAAAGATGGTTCTTTCTTCACTCCTGGCTTTATTACTATGTATATGTGTCGGGAAACTATCCGCAAAGCAGTTTTACAGAAATTCAAGGAAATTAAAGGTTGGAACTGTGAAAATATTGACGAATTATATGATAGAATCACAGATAAAAAAGAAGCTAATCAGATTATTAATAGTTTAAAAATTTGTGATCCAGCAGTCGGTTCTGGACATTTTTTAGTTTCAGCTTTAAATGAAATTATTACTATTAAAAGTGAGTTAAAAATTTTACTTGATAAACAAGGTAGAACTTTAAGAGATTATCATCTAGAAATCGAAAATGATGAGTTAATTATTACAGATGATGACGGAAAAATTTTCACATATAATCCTAAAAATCCAGAAAGTAGACGCATACAAGAAACACTTTTTTATGAAAAACAGACAATTATTGAAAATTGTTTATTTGGTGTAGATATAAATCCCAACTCAGTAAAAATTTGTCGGTTACGTTTGTGGATTGAACTTTTAAAGAATGCTTATTATCAGACCTCACCCCTAACCCCTTTCCTACCAGGAGAGGGGAAGCTAGGAGAATTAGAAACTTTACCAAATATTGATATTAATATTAAAACTGGAAATTCTTTAATTAGTCGTTTTCCTTTAAATTGGGATTTACGGACGATTTTGAAAAAAAGCAATTGGAATATTGAAAGTTATAGAAATGCTATAACAACCTATCATAACACTGATAATAAAGATCAAAAACAGGAAATGGAACGATTAATTAATGATATTAAAGGTAATATAAGCACAGAAATTAGTAGTAATGATCCGAATATAGAGAAACGAAATCAAAAAGTTGCAGAACTTCGTCATTTACGAGATCAAAAGTCATTATTTGTAGAAAGTAAAGCAGAAGCAAAAAGTCGTCAAAAAAAGCAAGAAGAGTTAGAACAGCAAATTAATCAACTCAATGCTGAGATTGAAGAGAAAAAAAGTGGTAAATTGTATCAAAATGCTTTTGAATGGCGGTTTGAATTTCCTCAAGTTTTAAATGATGAAGGTGATTTTATCGGTTTTGATGTAATTATTGGTAATCCTCCTTATATTTCACTATCTAAAATTAAAGAAAAATCTCAAACTGCTTATTTTGAAAATAATTATCAAACTTATACAAAGGGTGCAGATATTTATTGCTTGTTTTATGAAAAAGGAAGTTGTTTGTTAAGAAAAGCAGGATTTTTAACTTACATTACTTCTAATTCTTGGTTAAGAACCATTTATGGTGATTTCCTGAAAAAATATTTAATTGAAAATCTCCAACCTCAGACTTTATTAAATATTGAAGATATGCAAATTTTTGAGGAAGCTACTGTAGAATCAAATATTATCATCTTGAAAAAAGATAAAGTTAAGGAATTTTTTGATGTTGCTAGTCTCAATAATAATTATCTTGTCGGTTCTTCATTACATGAGTATTTCGATAAAAATTGTTTTCAATTTATAATACCTAATACATCAGAATGGATTATCGGTAATGAAAAAACCGGAAGTTTGAAACAAAAAATAGCACGTATAGGTAAACAGTTAAAGGATTTTAAAATAACAATAAATTTTGGTATTAAAACCGGATATAATGCAGCTTTTATTATCAATGAGGAAACTAAAAATCAATTAATTGCTGAAAGTTCTAATTCTGCTGAAATAATTCAGCCAATTTTAAGAGGTAGAGACTTAAAAAAATATAGTTATGAATTTTCAAATCAATGGGTTATATGTACTTTCCCTAGTCTAGCTTTAGATATTAACAATTATCCAGCTATTATGGCTTATTTTGAAAAAATTGGCCAAAAAAGATTAGCACAATCTGGTATTGAAGGGAGTAGAAAAAAGACAAATAATCAATGGTTTGAAACCCAAGACTCTATTGCTTACTGGCAAGATTTTCATAAACCTAAAATTGTTTGGGGTGAAATTTCTGATCAACCTAAATTTGCTTTTGATGACTCTAACTATTATGCTGAAGCTACTACATTTTTAATGACTGGTGAAAAACTTAAATATTTGTTAGCAATTTTAAATTCTAGACTATCAGAATGGTATTTTAACCAGATTTCCACTACTACAGGAATGGGTACAAATAGATGGAAAAAGTATAAAATTGAAATGTTACCCATTAAAGAACCTACGGAAACTGAAGAATTGTTATTAGAAAAAATAGTTAATCAAATCCTCACCGCTAAAAAATCAGATCCAAAAGCAGATACAACCGCATTAGAACAAGAAATAGATCAATTTGTTTATCAACTTTATGGGTTAACAGAAGAGGAAATTCAAATTGTAGAAGCTAAGACAAATTAAATAAAATATCAATAAAATAGGGTGGACAAACAGCCCACCCTGAAAATCCAGCACTTATAATTAAATTTACACCAAACCACCAGCAGCTTGAAAACGAGCGCGGGCGCGTTTTAATGCTTTTGTAGCCTGGATTTGTGCTTGACGATCTTCTGATTTAACTTGACTTAGACTAGTTTGTGCTTTATTAAATGCAGTGCGGGCTTCTTCAAGGTTGATTTTGTCGCCACGTTCCGCACCGTTGACTAGAATTGTGACTTCATCTTCATCAACTTCAGCAAAACCGCCTAAAAGAGCGATCGCTTGCCAATTGGCATTTTTATTTGCGCGGACACGCATTACACCGATATCTAAAGCTGTTAACATGGGGGCGTGTCCACTTAGGACACCTAACTGACCAGTAGTGCTAGGTAAAACTACTTCATCAGCTTCAGCATCCCAAACAGTTTTGTCTGGGGAAATTACACGAACGGTCAGAGTCATATTCTTTAGTTTCTACTTATGGTTGGTAATTGGTAATTGGTAATTGGTAATTGGTAATTGGGAGGAACTTCTTACCCATTACCCATTACCCATTACCCATTAGCCTTTGAGCTTTTCTGCTTTAGCTTTAGCTTCGTTGATATCACCTACCAAGTAGAAAGCTTGCTCAGGTAAAGCATCCAACTCACCAGAAAGAATTTGTTTAAATCCTTTAATGGTGTCTTCCAACTTCACATACTTACCAGGAGAACCAGTAAATACCTCAGCCACAAAGAAAGGCTGAGACAAGAACCGTTCAACTTTCCGCGCCCGTGCTACAATGAGACGGTCTTCTTCAGACAATTCATCTAAACCAAGAATGGCGATAATGTCTTGTAATTCTTTGTAACGTTGTAGGGTAGATTGTACAGCCCGTGCAGTATCATAATGATCACTACCAACGATGCCAGGTTGCAACATGGTGGAAGTAGAACCCAGAGGATCAACCGCAGGATAGATACCTTTAGAAGCCAAACTGCGAGATAATACAGTTGTTCCGTCTAAGTGAGCAAAGGTAGTTGCAGGAGCAGGATCGGTCAAGTCATCGGCAGGTACATATACAGCTTGAATAGAAGTAATAGAACCTTCTGTGGTAGAGGTAATCCGTTCTTGCAAAGCACCCACATCAGTACCCAAAGTAGGCTGATATCCTACAGCGGAGGGCATACGACCCAAGAGCGCCGATACTTCAGAACCAGCTTGGACAAAGCGGAAGATATTATCAACAAACAACAATACGTCTTGCTTGTTCACATCACGGAAATACTCAGCCATTGTCAAGCCAGACAAACCAACCCGCATTCTTGCTCCGGGTGGTTCGTTCATTTGACCATAAACTAGAGCGATTTTGGATTCATTGAGATTATCTTTATTGATAACTCCAGATTCCATCATTTCGTTGTAGAGGTCATTACCTTCACGAGTGCGTTCACCCACACCAGCAAATACCGACACACCACCATGCTGAGTAGCGATATTGTTGATCAATTCCATCATGATCACGGTTTTACCCACACCAGCACCGCCGAACAGACCGATTTTACCACCGCGTCTGTAGGGTGTTAGCAAGTCCACAACCTTAATACCGGTTTCAAATACAGAGGGAGTGGTTTCCAACTCCGTGAATTTAGGAGCGTCCCGGTGAATAGCTAGAGATGCTTCAGCGTTTACCGGACCTTGATTGTCTACAGGTTCGCCCAAAACGTTGAAAATCCGTCCCAAGGTAGCTTTACCAACGGGTACAGTGATAGGAGCGCCAGTATCAACAACTTCTAAACCACGAACTAAACCATCTGTGGTACTCATAGCTACAGCCCGGACTTGGTTATCGCCCAGGAGTTGCTGTACTTCAACAGTTAATTTCAGTTGTTGTCCAGCTTCGTTTGTGCCAGTGATAGTTAAAGCGTTGTAGATTTGGGGTAATTTACCGCCGGGGAACTTAACGTCTACAACCGGACCAATGATTTGGGTAATGTACCCAATGTTTGTTTTTTCTGCGGTGGTGACCATGCTGCGCCTAAATGATTGAAGCTGTTTTTCACAAGTGGGTTCTTGAAGACCCCAGATCAAGCGATATCATCTTTTAGGTTAGCACTTAACGACTCCACCTTTGCCTTAAATTCATTATTAAGAACAGATTTCCCATTTCTTGCACAAGTGGTGACAGGTAACAGGTGACAGGGAAGAGGGAACAGGGAACAGGGAACAGGGAACAGGGAACAGGGAAGAGGTGACAGGGAAGAGGGAAGAGGTGACAGGGAAGAGGGAAGAGGTGACAGGGAAGAGGGAAGAGGTGACAGGGAAGAGGTGACAGGTGACAGGGAAGAGGGAAGAGAGAAGAGGGAAGAGAGAAGAGGGAAGAGGGAAGAGGTTTTGGGCAACTTTACTTTTCGTTACTTATGTCGGTTTTTTTCCGTTCACCTACTTATCAAAAACTATCAAAATATAATCAATTCCGTAGGGGCAATCCCCCCGTGGTTGCCCCAAAAATGCCCAATCCCCCCGTGGTTGCCCAAATAACGGGGTAGGCACGGGGGCGCTACCCCTACATCAAATCCAAATCTGGCCTTTTTATCTCACCCAAAAACGCAAAGACAAACCAAAAATCTCACAATCACATCCTGTTAATCCTTTAATCCTGGATATTATCTCGACTTACTTCAGCAATCTCAGTACAAGTAGCTCGATAACCACCTAATTCAGACAGTAAATATAGTAAATATAATATTTACTAAACTCCTACAGCATATTCTGTATGTTTTCTGACATTAACAGGATGAAAAGCTAAAACTATTTGATTTTTGGGAATACCAGCATTGACAAGTTCATTTGTAATCCCATCTTCTGTACCATCTCTTTGAATCCAGACTTGATTATTGATAATATCAATATGAATTAAACAGCCATGTATTCTCTGTTTATTTTCCCAACCAATTGTTAGTAACAAGTAACTGTTTTCCGATTTATCAATAATTAATTTTCTTTCTAATTCTCCATAGGCATAAGGTAGGGCAGCATATTCTTTTAATATCTTTTCGATGATTTGGCGATAATTAGTTAAGGTATCCATTTGAGAATTATCTCCTGTTCAGAATCAAAGACAAGTAAACAAAGACGTTGATTTTCTAATAATATCTTACCAACTGGTTCTTCAAACAATTCTGAATATGTTTCTTGCCGAATAGCAAGATATAAATGACGGTTGGGTTCTAATTGTTGAAGGATGTCATGGTATAAAATATACTGTCCTAAAGCCTTTTCTAAATCAGCAATTGGGGAGTTACTAACAAAACTTTTAACTTCTACTGCTATTTTTTGTCCAGTTTTCTCTGCGGCTATGAGTTTTTCTGCACCTAAATCAATATATAAATCCCTTGTTCCCCATTTTAGCACAAGTGGATCTTTAGTAATTTGCCAATTTTCTTTTTCTAGGGCATTTTTAACCTGATCATGATAAATATCTTTTGCTGGCATAATGTTTTTTGAAATCAGGATTTTTATCGTCTAATTGTTGTTAGAATCGGGTAGTTATCGAGGGACTTGTAATGAGCTTGCCTAAGTAAGTTGACATAATACCCAGGATTTGAGGATTTTCAGGATAAAAATAATATTCTCTTCGTGTGTTCCTGTGTGTTGTGTTTCGCGCAAAGTCGCCAAGGGGCAAAGACGCAAAAATGCAAATCTTTTATACAATCAATTCTGCTGGCCTTTTTATCTCACCCAAAAACGCAACAACAAACCAAAAATCTCACAATCACATCCTGTTAATCCTTAAATCCTGGATATCCTGAT
>LJOT01000349.1 GCA_001672075.1 Anabaena sp. CRKS33 | reverse complement strand
ATCAAAAGGCTCTGCCTTATGCTAACATTAATATGAGGCAGAGCCTCATTAACTGTATTCCCTGTCAGAGACAGGGAACAAGTATTTAAGTAATTAAACTTCGGCTTTTGACTGATTCAAATTAACCACATCCTGCAACCTCGAAAGCACAAAAGACTTCTCCAAATAAGACAACAAACCACCAGCCTTTGGACCTTTTTCTTTATTTAAAAAAGATAGATATAAAGCCTTAAAAGCCATTGGTTGTTGAACCCCTAACTCCTTAGTAGTCGAGAAAATTATAGTTTGTAATTCCTCAGCTTCCCAGTTACCAATATTCTGCAAATTCTTCATTAATTTTTGCAAATAAGCAACTTGTTCCGAATTTAAATCATTAGCTTTTTCGGGAACTTGTTCCAAATAGAGAACTAACTTGTCTTCCTCGTCAGCATAATCTTGTAACCACTTTTTAGCCGCAGCAATTCTTTGATTAATAATTTGTTGATCATACTCATTTAAAGGCTGTAAACTGCGTTGTACAACCTCTTCCTGAATATTTAAACGGGGAACTTGCAACAGAGAAATTAAGGTACTAAAATCAAAGGGTTGGAAAGTTTTAATTTCATCCCCTAATTGGGCGTAAAATAAAGACATTAATTCCTCCGTTAATTCAGGAGAATGAGAATACTTATTAATTAAAGTATCGTAATCTCTAAATAACCGGGTAGTAGTTTCATAATTTGGTGCGAAATTAATTACTGTTTTCGGTTGAGTTCTTAACATCAAAAATCGCAATAATTCAGCAGGTAATAAATCAGCAATTTCCCTAGCACTCGAACCCACACCCTTAGAAGAACTCATTTTTGTCCCATTCACAAGAATAAATTCATAGGGAGAATGGAAAGGAGGTTGTTTTTGTAAAACCTTGCGACTAATAGCATTAGCAACATCACGAGAACCACCTTTTTGAGAATGATCCTTCCCGGCCATTTCAATAGTTACACCCAATATATCCCATTTAGCTACCCATTCCACTTTCCAAGGTAATTTACCATTACCATTAAAAGGAGAAACCCACCCGGAATGTCCACAACCTTTGACATAATCAACACCATCGGGTTTACAGGTGTAAAATACTTCTGAACCGTTATAATCTGTAGTAACAGTAGTAGCGATTTTACCGCAATTTTCACAAACAACTTGAAAAGGATACCAATTATTTGCACGTTCAGCTTTACTGACTTCCTTATAAGCTTCCCGCACCAAATGAGCATTTTTCAGGAAAATATCAATATGGGAATTAAGTTTTCCTGAACGATATAAATCGCGTAAAAAATACGTTTCTGGTTTAATTCCTAAATATGCAAAAATTTCAAAAAACTCACCAATAAAGTATTTAGCATAATCTTCCGCACCATCACCAGGAGAAGGAACATTACACAGAGGAAAACCTAAATAAGGCTGAAATTTTTCTTGATCTAAGTATTTAGGAACAGTATCCAGCGCATCATAATCATCCACACCATACAAAAATTTGACGGGCTTCCCTGCGTGTTTCAAAGCACGGTAAATAACGTCGTGAATAACCACACCACGCAAAGACCCAACGTGTACCCTTCCTGATGGAGTCTTAGAATCATTAACTACTTGTTGACCTACTGCGTCAGCAGCAATTTTATCAGCCCAAAACATTTATCTTTTATTATTTCACAATTGCTCTATTTTAACTGCTGTTATGGCGAATAAAATCATTGTTCCATAAATTAAGAATTTATCTTAACTTAATTTTAGATTTGGTCTGGGTTATTTAATTTAAAATCTAAAATGGTCAGTTGATGATTTATAATCAGGGTTTTATGGACTGTATTCATTTGACGGGGATTCGCGGTTATGGCTATGTTGGGTATTTACCGGAAGAAAAGGTATTAGGACAATGGTTTGAGGTAGATTTGAAGTTATGGGTAGATTTGGCTCAAGCTGCACAGACTGATGCTATTAAAGATACAGTAGATTATCGTAGTGTTATTAGTTTAGTCCAAAACTTGCTGACAACATCTAAATTTGATTTATTGGAAAGGTTGGCAGGTGCGATCGCTGATGCTATTCTTGAAGAAAGTAGTCTGACTACCCAAGTACAAGTTACTCTCATTAAACCTGCAGCACCAATTCCTGATTTTGATGGTAATATTCGCATTGAATTGACTAGAAGCAAATCAAATTTGTGAAGCAAATGTCTATTTTTTAGACTTGCTGAAGGAAAGTATGAATTTTTACCACTGTTAAATCTTGTGGGGTGGGCATCCTGCCCGCCAGACTTATACAAATTAATATACGCTTATCCTAATATCCTTGGCTTATTTTTGCAAACCCTACCTACAAAGAAATGATAGAGAAACTTGTAGGAGAGGGGTTTTGTAATTTCTCAGGGATGTTTTTGTTTTATATCTTTTGACAAAAATAAACTCCCTCTTCTTGATTTGCACCTTCCCAATAATCTAGGATGATAATATCATATTGTTTGAGAATGTTTTGCAGTTTAGCAGTTGTATAACGATAGGAGAAAAATAATTGAATTTGATCACCATTTTTCCAGTGCATGATTTGATCATCTAATTTTAGATCTATATTAGTTTCTACTTGAAACTGAGCATTAATTCTTGTTAATTCTTGATGGTTTGGATCATCTTTTAGGGAAAATTTAATAGTCCCATGGTCTGGATTTATCCCCGCGTCAACTAACACTGTCATTAACCAATCTTTGGTTAATTCATTATCATACTGTGGCAAAATCTTGTTAATTCCTGTTAGATAATCGTCTCCCGGTGCTAAGTTTGCACTCATGAGTAAAATATCTCCTGGTTGGAGAAAATTACTTAAAATAGGCAAAATTTCATCAGGAGTAAAATTAGGAATCATGCCAAAAAATGTGATGATCTTTCTGTGTCCTTTTCCTTGATCATGAAGATGGAGTATTAAATCATCAGCACAAGGTAAATCACAAACAATTGGCTGTATAGAGACTTGAGGATAAGATTCCCGAATTTTTTGACCGGAAATTAAAGCCAGAGATAAACTAACATCAATAGGATAATAAATGATTTCCCTTTCTGTATTGAAGAGATAAGATACTAAAAGATGATCTTTTGCACCACCGCCACAACCTAATCCAATTACTTGGATATTGGTATTAATATCCAGAAGTTCCGCAGTTTTTTGAAAACATACTGCATAGGCATTAATACAATCATCATTGGTTCTAGCTGGAGAATAATATTCATGAATTTTTAACCATTTTTGACTTTGTTTAACAGTGTCATAATGAAATTTATGATTTATTTTACCTACAGAAAAGCAATCTAAATAATCTTGATAAATCTTGTTGGGAAATTGACTAGGATGGACATATACTTTTTCAAAGCCGTTGGAGATTGTAGACATAATAGTAAATTCCTTGATGCTGATGAACCTGGTTAGTTAAATTAGTAGTTATCAGTTATATGATACTCTAAATTCAGCTTTTTAGATCAAGCAATTTTGTGAAAATATCTGATATTATGTTAATAATTTCCTGACACTTAAGTAAGTGAACGGAAAAAAACCGACATAAGTAACGAAAAGTAAAGTTGCCCAAAACCTGTTCCCTGTTCCCTGTTCCCTTGTCATAACGACAATTTTTAACG
>LJOT01000348.1 GCA_001672075.1 Anabaena sp. CRKS33 | reverse complement strand
ATGATACCAAATTGGATCAAAAGTTTTGATTTGTTTTCCGTAAATTTTTACAGTTTTAATAGATGTTAATTTGAAATGGGCTATTTCTCTCATGATAATTGGTAACAGTTGATCTTTTTTTGTAACTGATACTGACTCCAGGACTATTTTGAGAGAATCATTTTTAACAGAGACTTTGGCAATAATGCCGTCAAAGGTTAAGGATTGGTTAAGGTGGTGTGCGATCGCTTCTAAATCAATTTTCATAAACCAGCATCTTTTTTACACAGCATCATTATAAATCACCTGAGTAAGCATTATACTAAACCTAACCCATCTAAACCAGTATTTGTTAAATATATTTACATTAATCAGGATGATTTTAATAACATATTTTTCATACCTACTCAAGTCACAACTTTTCTTAAATCCTGTAAATCCTCAAATCTTGGACATCCTGATATGGCTACGCCACGCTTCGCTATCAGACAATTATTTATTTTAATTTCTAATTAACCAGGACTTACGCAAAAAGAACCGAATTTGGGGTAATTCATGAATTAACCCTACCCAAGAATAAGGTGTTCAGCCACATCTTACGTAAGTCCTATTAACTACTAAAATATTAATACTATGAACTTGTTATCTCCCTAGCACCCCATGACCAGCATTAAAGAAAAACTCATTGCGTCAATTGAAAACGCACCAGAACCTATTCTGGAACAAACCCTCGACTATCTTGAATATCTCAAAACCAAAATAAATGCTTCTGCTATTAAATCAAGCAGTATTCCTGTAAAAGATGGAGAACCGATATTACGCGGATCTAAAGCCAAAGATTTGCTACAATTTGCCGGAACTTGGCAAGGTGACGACTTCGAGAAATGTCTCCAGCTTGTTTACGATACCCGATCTGAAGCTGAATTCTGATGTATCTTTTAGACTTAGAGTCTTGGGTTTAAAATGTGTACTCAAATCCTAAATCCTGGATATCCTGATATGACTACGCCACGCTTTGTTATCAGACAATCTGCGTTTATCTGCGTTTATCTGCGTTCTTATCCTATACATCCTTAAATCCTGGACATCCTGATTCAGACAAATAAAGACAAAAAAGCGGGCTAACCGCTGATTAGAAGGTTAACCCGTTTCACTTTGGGAACGCGCTAGAGAAATTGTTACTGCAATACCAACTTAACGTTAGCGTTTTGCAGACCGCGCTGTTTTACTTCAGCCAAAGTCTTATTAACAGCGTATTTTTGATTAATAGAGTTGATTAACTCAGTCTGGTTGTGCTTCTTAGCAACACCCCAAAGGTCAGCAATGAGGTCAAAAGAACCGTCACTGTTACGAGACCAACCTAAATCGTACTCGCCTTCCAATACAGCAACGATGTCGGAGCGGAGACGTTGACCATTATAACCGCGAACATCAGCTTCAGTTTTTACACTGATACCCAAGTCGCGTAAAGAAGATTTGAGAATTTCGGCATCGGTGATCTTGGTACGCAGAGTGCTAAAGTGAGACATTTGGGTTTCCTCCAATAAGAAGATTGATGAGAAAAACGACAACGGTTCTTTTTCAGCGAAGCCGCATGATTTGGGAACGGCTTTTTTCTAACTGTTAGTCTTGTGACTAACCTTTCCCCCTGATATAGCAGAGGAAAGCTTTTAAAACTCCATGCGCTGATATTCAGCAACAGAGGAGGCTGCGGGTCTAGCACGCTGTCTGGCCCAGTCCCTTAAGGCTGTGACCTGTTCTTGCATCGTTCGTGACAGCGGCAAAGTAGACTTCAATGCAGCAATAATATCTAATTGGGTGAACTCCCGATCTAGGGCGAAGGCTTCATACATAGCCGCCACGACCGCCTGTTCAATTTCTGCCCCGGAAAAGCCGTCGGACATTTTTGCTAGTTGTCCTAAATCAAATCTAGCAATATCTTCCCGACGTTTGGTCAGGTGAATACCAAAGATATCCTGACGTTCTTCCGGTGTGGGCAGATCCACAAAGAAAATTTCATCAAAGCGACCTTTCCTCAAAAACTCTCCAGGTAGGCGTTCTACACGGTTAGCAGTCGCCATTACGAAAACTGGAGATTTCTTTTCTTGCATCCAAGTGAGGAAAGAGCCGAAAATTCTGTTTGATGTCCCCCCATCAGAATCGCCAGAACCACCGCTACCCGCAAAGGATTTATCCAATTCGTCAATAAACAGAATCGTGGGGGAAATTGATTCTGCCGTTTTCAGGGCGTTCCGCAGGTTGGCTTCACTGCGACCCACCATTGAGCCGTCGTAGACCCGCCCCATATCTAATCTCAGAATTGGTAAACCCCATAAACGGGAGGTAGTTTTGGCAATGAGTGACTTACCACAACCGGGAACACCGAGAATTAACATTCCTTTAGGTTGGGGCAAACCATATTCTCTCGCTCTTTCGGTAAAGGCGTTAGAGCGTTGGGTGAGCCAGGTTTTCAACTCTTCCAAACCACCCACGGCATCAATGGTTTCATCTTCTTCGAGGTACTCCAAGATACCGTTACGGCGGATGAGTTGTTTTTTCTCGGACAGGACTATATTAACTTCATTTTCCGTCAATTGCCCCGTTGTTACCTGTGCTTTACGGTATACTTTCTCAGCTTCATCTTTGGTTAGACCTAAAGCCGCTCTGAGAAGTCTTTCTCGCGCCTCGGTTGTCAGCCGTCGTCCCCGATTTTGCTCTTGATGGGCAGTTAAAACTTTATTTAACTCAGCCATGTCAGGCAATTGAAAATCTAAAACAACAACTTCTTTTTCTAGTTCGATGGGAACTTGTTGCACAGGAGACATTAAGATAATGTTCTTTTGCGTTCCTTTGAAACTAGCGATCGCGTCCCGGAGGGATCTAGTTGTTGCTGGCGCATCAATAAAGGGATGTAAATCTTTAAGAATAAATATACTGGCTTCTTTTTGACGAATTATCCAATCAATCGCTGCTTCGGGAGAAACAGTATTGTGTTGGGTTGTACTGCGAGGTTGACCGTACTCCACGATACCGTGAGTTACTGTCCACACATATACTCGCCTTTGGGGCTTTAACTCTTGAGAGACTTTAAAAATTGCCTGCTCTGCCCGTTCTTCCTCGGAGGTCACAAGGTAGATTAAAGGGTATTGAGCCTGAATTAAAATATTGAGCTCTTCTTTCATACTATCGACCTACTTGAGACCTTATAGAGACAGCACTAATAACGGTAGCTTGGCCTGAAGCCATACTATGAATTAATCATTAACAATTCCTATCTAGCAAGGGACCAATTCTTCCTCACTCTTAGGATGGGTTTGATCTTTTTCTCTGTTGTCAATAGGTAGACATTCCTCACCTATTATTCCCGCTGGATTACCCAAATCCACTAGTTCTCCATTCCGTAACACCAGTGAAGTTTCACAAGTGGGACAGGAATAAAGCCGATGGGTTCGCCCATAAGAAGAGGCTTCTAATTCTTCTACTACTTCTGAGTTCGTCAGGTAGAAATTGAGCGCTCGTTCTGCCATATCTGACATCGGTTCTGAGTCAACCGCAGAACGAATTTTCAGTCTTCTGTGCAATTCTGGCGACAAATATAGCGTAACCTTTTGCTTAGTTTGCATATCACTTTTTAGTGGTCTTACCCGGGTATGTATATCACTCTATCTGTTCTTTTCTTGGTTGTCAA
>LJOT01000628.1 GCA_001672075.1 Anabaena sp. CRKS33 | reverse complement strand
GCTTCTCCTAATTCCTCCAGTTGTGCAACAGGTAATTTTTGGACTTGTTGAATCAATGATGAGTCCATTGTACCAATGCGGCGATTTAACTGACGGATAATCAGAAGTTGTTCTCCTTGTTGTAGTCCTCGTTGTTCTCCTTGTTGCAGTCCTTGTTGCAGTCCTTCTTGTAGTCCTTCTTGTAGTCCTTCTTGTCTAGCGAGTTCTCGCTCTTGTTGGTAAAGTGGTGCTAATCTCATAATCAACTCCCTATCTTCTGTTTCTATGTCTGGACTTTGATTTATTCTCAAGTTCTGTTGCAGGTTGTAAAGTAATTCTAATGTGATTTTCACATAAGGCTGATTTGATGGTAACGCAGCTAATTCATCAATTGCTCGTTTTTGTACCGTTCCTCTTCCCAAAAGTCTTAACCACAATGTTTCTGGAATAGGTGATAATTGATGAATGACAATAATTCCTGCACGGAAAGACTCTGGTAAATAGTATATTCCTGGTAAAGAATCTGATTCCAATGTACCATGAAATCCTGATAGCAGTTTCTTAGACGCTGTGGGTGTGAGAATCCATAATTTAGGAAAATTACTTTCTGCTATTTTGGTTGCATTACGTTTTGCTTCTCGTTTTAATGCACCTCTAACTTCTAATAATTTTAATAGACAATCACATATTTCTTCTGTTGAGGCTGGGTTGCGAAATGGTTCAAATATGGCAGGTGTGGTGGCTAGTTTACCTAATAACCCTAATGATGCTATATCCGCTTTTTGTTCAGGAAATGGTGTAAATAATACATCTATTTCTCGTACTTCTCCAGATACATGACTGGGTGCTTCTACTTTTCCATAAGGTTTTAGCAGTTCTTCTAAATAATCTTTGGCGAATTGGTCATGTATAAATCTCGTCATTTATTCGACCTTTGCTAATACATATATTAAGTTATATTAAGTTAACATTTTTGGGGTCATGGCGATCGCTCAAACTAAACAAAGT
>LJOT01000347.1 GCA_001672075.1 Anabaena sp. CRKS33 | reverse complement strand
TCAGCACCATAGCGAGAAGTGCGAGGTTTAGGAGTATAAGGCTTGTCTTCTCTATTTAATCTAACTTCTGGGGATTTATCAGCACCATAGCGAGAGGTGCGGGGTTTACTTTCACTTTTGCCTTGATTACGGACAGAGTGAGGAACAACGCGCTTACCCTTGATTTTTACGGGTTGCCCACCCTTAGATTGGTTCGCGGAATTATTTTTTTTGGGTTGACTTGCCATAGCAGTATTTCAGTATTGAGGTTTGATTTAAATCAGTGAACAGCCCGATGACATTCATTTAATGAACCATTACAAATCAGTAATAATTGCCAGATGCAGCTTCTGACTATTTTTCCAGAGGGAGTTTTTGTAATAGTTCGGTTAAACGGGGGTAATCAGTAAGATATAAATAGCCAACTAGGGTTTCTAGACTAGTTGCCTGTTGATAAATTTCGGGATTGAGTCGTTTATGACGACAATGGGCAGAGTTACGACCTCTGCGGACAATTTCTAATTCGTTACTCCTCAAGTAAGGAGTTAACATTCGCAAATGTATCGCTTGTGTTTCTGCTCTTACCTGATCCACTACGGAACGATGGTAGTTTTCCAGTCGTTGTTGTGGCCACAGAAAAAACATTCTAACATATAATTCATAAATTGCATCCCCCAAATAAGCTAAAGCGGAAGGAGATATCTGTTTTATTTGCTCTGGGGATATTTGCTGGGGCAGTTGGGTCGCATTTACCAACCATGGGTTAATGTCTGATGAATCCTGCGCGGTAGTTTCATCTTCTTCATGTTGGGCTGTTTCCTCCTTCGACTTCACAGATTAATCATTCCTTATAAAAGCACTACATCGGGAGATAATTTTTGTCAACATTAATTTGATTGTCAAAGCAATGTTCCCATACTGAGCATATTATAAATTAGTAACGATCGCCAAAATTTACTGGTATTGTTTTCTTTTGCCTATCAACTAATTGGGTGGTCTGTCATAGTGTAGCGTCACGTAAACCAGATGATTTACGTTTATTCACACCCAGTATTTTCGACTAGGATCGTGTTGCTATCAAAATTTCAGAATTTCTATTATAGAATAATATGTTTCCTTTAATATCATATCTACCCAATCACTTAGGATCTAGTTGATCATTGTATTGCCTTTTCCCAATTACCAATTACCCATTACCAGCCTCAACAGATATGATAAGTATTCAACCGGACATGATACAGCGGTTTCCGATATGATGAAGTACAAAGTTGAATGATGAAACTCTTGTAGTGCGGGCATCTTGCCCGCTAAATATGTACCTCATAACACTGGGAAGCTAAATATGTACCTCATAACACTGGGAAGTGCTGTATAAGTCGGAAATTCCAGGTTTATGGAGATTGGTTTGAGGAACAAAATCTGCTCAACTCTTGCCAATGTTGGGTTTCACTCCGTTCTACCCAACTCAAAAAATTACAGAGGTTTCCGCTCTTATGAAGTACATCTTAAGCCCCCTCCTCGCACCCCCCTCAATCCCCCCGCAGCGGAGGGAAGAAAAGGATAAACTTTTGATATTGGAGGGGGTTGGGGGTGGGGTTCTTGTACCTCATAACATCGGGAAGTGCTGTATTTCATACGACAAATCCGAAGATGGAAAAGTACCTGCCAATGTTGGGTTTCACTCCGTTCTACCCAACCTACAATTTTTTGAAAATTCTACATGAAATTAAGTGTTTTTACTTGATTACCACAATCAAAGATGGAAAAGTACCTGCCAATGTTGGGTTTCACTCCGTTCTACCCAACCTACAATTTTTGGAAAATTCTACATGAAATTAAGTGTTTTTACTTGATTACCACAATCAAAGATAGATTTTTGCTCTATAAAAATTAAGCTATCCTTTAACATCGGATAGCCTAATTTAGATTTTCCACCCAAATAATCAAGATGCGTTGAGATTTGCTAAGGCCGCCTCAACTGTCACTTGTAGGGAAAGAAACTTTTCTAAACGAACAAGCTTAACGGTTTGGGTGACGCGGGCATTAGTGACAATTTGTAAAGTGCCATTGGCAGTTTGAGCTTGCTTGGCCAACTGTACAAGCGCACCCAATCCAGAACTATCCACAAAGTCTATTTGTGAAAGATCCAAAATTATGTGTTTTGGACCTTCATCAATTTTGCTACCGAGTGTCTTCCGAAATGTTGGCTCAGAGAAAGCGTCTAATAAGCCTGTGAGGCGGAATAGCTGACAGTTATCCCGGAGTTCGCGTGTACCTCTCAGGCTCACGGTTAGATTTAGTGGTTCAGCTATAATTTCCTCCTCATGCTTTTTACTAAAAGTAAACGTTCTAGTATAGATGGTTTGTGGGCAATTTGTCCATGACTAAGAATTTGAGATTTGAGATTTGAGATTTGAGATTTGAGATTTGAGATTTTTTTGGGTTTATGCCTTACCTTTGCTGGAATTCTATCCCCAATCTAAAATATCAAACTCTTGTGGTTTGATCCGTGGGTTCAATCTCAAATCGGCAATCCAAAATCTAAAATTTATTGACGTGCTGCTTGCATTTCTAGCACAAACTGTTCAAACAGGTAATCAGCATCATGGGGGCCAGGACTGGCCTCTGGGTGATACTGAACAGAAAACACAGGTAGGGTCTTGTGTCGCACTCCGGCTACTGTTAAATCGTTGAGGTTTAAATGGCTGACTTCAACGGTTGTAGTTGGTAGGGAGTCTGGGTCAAGGGCAAAACTGTGATTTTGGCTGGTAATTTCTACTCGCTTTTGCAGTCCCGCTGGTTGATTTAAACCCCGATGTCCAAATTTTAGTTTAAAGGTTTCTGCTCCGAGCGCGTGACCTAAAATTTGGTGTCCCATACAAATGCCAAACATGGGTTTTTGGCTGTCTAGTAAGGCTTTGGTGGTGTTGATACCTTCTGTGACGGCCGCCGGGTCTCCAGGTCCGTTGGAGAGAAAAATACCATCTGGATTGTATTTGAGAATTTCTTCTGGTTGTGTATCGGCAGGAACAACTATAATACGACAACCATAACTGGCTAAACGTCGCAAGATATTCCGCTTGATGCCAAAGTCTAAGGCCACAACGGTGAAGGTTTCCCTAATTTTAGCTACGGATTCGGTGTTAAATTCCCAGGGGGCTGTTGTGGTTTCTTGCCATTCATAAACCGCTTTTGTGGTTACTGTTTTGACTAAGTTTAAACCTGTCATGTTGGGAGCAGCTTGTACCATTTCTAACAATTCTGTTTCATCCAGAATTGCTGTGGAAATACCACCATTCATCGCTCCACACATCCGAATTTTCCGAGTTAGCGACCGGGTATCTATGCCGTAAATCCCCGGTATTTGGTGCTTTTGCAGGTATTTGGGTAGGGATTGGGTGGAACGCCAGTTACTTGGTTTGTGACAAATATTCCGAGCGATCGCTCCCTGAACATGAGGTTTATTAGATTCTTCGTCTTCATTATTAATACCAGTGTTACCTAATTCTGGATAAGTAAAAATAACGATTTGTCCACAGTAACTAGGATCGGTTAACACTTCTTGATATCCGGTCATACCAGTGTTAAATACTATTTCTCCAATGGCTGTCCCCGTAGCACCGAAGGACCAACCGCGATAAGTGGAGCCGTCTGCTAGGACTAATAGAGCCGGAATTGTTTCTGATAGAGGCATAGAT
>LJOT01000627.1 GCA_001672075.1 Anabaena sp. CRKS33 | reverse complement strand
TTCTAACTTGACTAAACCATCTCCTGTAGCTTTTACATAAGCTTCTTTACAAGTCCAATAACGGAAAAACATTTGTTTTTGTTCTTCAGAAGAAACTAAGCGCAGATGTTCATATTCTTCAGGAGAAAAAAACCGTCTGGCCAAACTTTCTAAATCTGACATAGTGCGAATACATTCTAAATCTACACCAATCTGATTTTGATAACTCACACCACACAAAGCTAAATCTTGGGAATGAGATAAATTAAAGAATAATCTTTGATTTGCAAATTTAGCCGCCAAAAAAGGCTTACCACGGGGTTGATATTCAAATTCCACTTGTTTGGGGTCAATAGCTAAATACCGACCTAAAATGGCGCGGAGAGTGCCACGTCCAGCGATAAATCTTTGCCGATGTTCAGGAAAATAAAACCTTTCGGCGCGAGCAATTTCATCACTAGATAAAGTTTCCCAGAAAGTTTGTAATTGTGATTCTGATTGGTTTAAATTAATGCGCCAAAGATGCACATCATTTAATGACAAATTTAAGTTTTTGGGTGCAGGTAGCCAATTATAATTAAACACAGTTACAGGGAACAAAATTTAAAGTCTTGTGGTGTAAAGTCTTTGAGGTCAGGTCAATGGTAAATGCTGTAATTAATAATCCCCATAAACATAAATTTTAATAAATTTTAGAGCGATTGAAAGGAAAGAATCAGGTAGCGCAACAATCCTAAATTACTCACCAATTCAACATCAGCCGTGGATTTTCTGTCAATTTCGCCGCCCATTTCCTCAAATATCCGTTTAACAATGGGATAGGTTGGCAGTGTTTTTACTGTAATATCTTCTTCCTCAAGTATACTAAATCCGGTTTCTTGGGCGAGTTTTCGGTAATCATTCACAGTAAAACGACTGTCCACTCTACCATAGGTTTGTCCCACAGGTGACTTAATTACTTGTCCTACCAAGTTCATCAAGTGATAAGCTAGGGGAATGGGGACAAAATCA
>LJOT01000346.1 GCA_001672075.1 Anabaena sp. CRKS33 | reverse complement strand
CTGTTCCCTGTTCCCTGTTCCCTGTTCCCTGTTCCCTGTTCCCTGTTCCCTGTTCCCTGTTCCCTGTTCCCTGTTCCCTGTTCCCTGTTCCCTGTGAATGGGAATTGCTATAACGATTTCTTATTCAATTTTTAAGTTTACAGGTAAGCGGGTATAAATCCCTTGGGGATCATTCATTGTCTGTAAAATCTTGATTTCTTGTTGAAATTTTCCCAACTCATTTATTAACGGGTTATGGCTTTTAATTTCAGTTTTTTCTATTCCTAATTTGGCTTTTGTTTCATCTAACTTTTTCCCAAAAAATCTTTCTACCCAACTACCAACTTGAGGATATTCTTCTAATTCCCAATTATTACCTAATTTTGCTTGTTTAGCTGCATATTCAATGGCTACATTTAACCCACCAATTTCATCAACTAACCCGATTTCCTTGGCTGCTGTTCCTGACCAAACTCGTCCTTGAGCAATTTCTGCGACTTTTGCAGTTGATAGTTTTCTTCCTTGGGAAACTTTCTGCAAAAATAAATTATAAATACGGTCAACACTGCGTTGGTAAACTTCTAATTCTTGGGCTGATTTAGGACGGGAAATAGTTTGTTGATCTGCATATTCGGATGTTTTTACAGTATCCCAAGTAATGCCATTATTATTACCCAATTTTTGACCATTAAATAATACGCCAAATACGCCAATAGAACCTGTAATAGTGTTAGGTTCTGCAAAAATTCGGTTGGAGTCACTAGCAATCCAATAACCACCAGAAGCAGCTACATCTCCCATGGAAACAATCACAGGTTTAAGTTGACGAGTTAATTTGATTTCTCTTTGCATGATTTCCGCTGCGGTAGCACTACCACCAGGGCTATTAATTCGCAAAACTACAGCTTTTATTTGACTATTTTCTCTGATTTTAGTGAATATTTTAGCAAAGCGATCGCCCCCAATTTCTCCATCATTACCACTACCATTGACTATTTCTCCTTCTGTATAAACAACAGCAATTTTCTGATCTGAATCTACAGATTCTCCTGGAACTTCTGCATAATCACCCAAACTAATTTTTGTCAATTTTTGATCTTTTTCTTGCTGGCCAGTTAATTTTTTCAACTCTGTGAACACTTGATCTTGATAAGCAGTCTTGTCTACTAAACCATTTGTTTGTGCTGCTGCGGCTTCTAAAATTGGTTGATTATTAGCGATCGCTTGTAACTTTTGCGGCTCTATATTTCGGCTTTTACCTACGGCTCTCCGCCATTCTCCCCAAATATCATCTAACAATTTTTGAGTTTGTTCCCGATTTTCCGGGCTGAGTTTATCCAGAATCAAAGGTTCTACAGCACCCTTAAATTTACCTACACGCACAATCTGCACACCAATACCGTACTTTTGTAATGCTCCCGCTAAAAACATTGGTTGCGAACTTAAACCGTTCATTGCCATTACCCCGACGGGATTAACTACGATTTGATTCGCTACTGAACTTAGATAATATTCTCTCTCCTTCCAATCTGTACTATAGGCAATAATTTTTTTACCTGTTTTACGGAATTTTTCCAGCGCTTGACGCATTTCCCTCAAGGAAGCATAACCAACTTCACTATTAGCATTACTTCCATCTATGTAAATACCCACAATACGTTGATCACGTCCTGCTTTGTCTAAAGTCTCCACAACTTTACGGAGTGTAATACTATTTTCATTCCTACCACTGAGAGTTTTTTGTAACAATTGATCAGAATTAGCTTCACTATCAGTGATTTTCATAGACAAGTCAAATACTAACACTGACTTATCTTTGACTGTTGGTCCTGAATTTTGGGAACTAGCAACCGCAATTAATATCAGCAAAAATCCTACTGTACTGAGTCCAGAAAAAATCGTCAGTCCCAGTAAATTGCCAATTAAACTTGCTAAGGTTTGTTTAATAAAGTTATTCATGGGTTATTACTTATTAGTTACTTAGTTATCGGTCTGTTACCACTTCTCGGTTGTCAGTGGTAACAATCATCTTGCTATTTTATCCGCTGTAAACTGTGTGATTGCTTTAATTTATACAAATCTTTATTGCCAGTACAAAATAACACAGTAGTTATTTCCGCAATTAATACCTCCGTTAATTCTACTACAGCCGCCTCCGATGTTGCCGCTGCCTTGAGGAAGGGCATTGCTAAACCAGCAATATCAGCCCCCAGTGCGATGACTTTAGCTACATCTAACCCATGACGCAAACCCCCAGAAGCAATTAAAGGAATATGGGGATCATAGTCCCGAATACTGGTAATACAATCTGCCGTAGGTATACCCCAATCCCCAAATGTTCGCCCCAAACGCCGCTGTAAGGACGTTTCTGCCCTTTCGCTTTCCACCAAAGCCCAGGAAGTACCACCCGCACCAGCAACATCAATGGCTGTGACTCCCGCAGCTATCAGTTTTTCGGCCATTGTCGCCGAAATTCCATTACCTACTTCCTTGGCAATTACGGGGATAGGTAATTTACTGCATAATTTGGCAATTTTGTCAAGCAATCCCTTAAAATTAGTATCACCCCTGGGTTGAATAAACTCCTGTAAAGGATTAATATGTAGAATGAGCGCATCAGCCGCAGTTAAATCAATAATTCGCAAGCATTCATCTAGACCATATTCGTAATTCAGTTGTACCGCCCCTAAATTAGCAAACAGGAGAATATCAGGGGCGTACTTACGTACAGTAAAAGTATCCGCAACTTGAGGTTTTTCCACCGCCACCCGGACAGATCCTACACCCATTGCTAACTTGTATTGTTGGGCTACTTCCGCAAGACGACGGTTAATAATTCCCGCTTGTTCTGTTCCCCCAGTCATAGAGGAAATTAATAACGGTGCATTTAAGTATTTTCCCAGAAAATTCGTACTCAGATTAATATCTTTATCATTAAGTTCTGGTAAGCAAACATGAGTAAAGCGATACTTTTCTAAACCCGTCGTGATTTCGGAACATTCAACATTATCTTCTAAACAGATACGGATATGATCTGCTTTGCGATTTTGAGTTTGGGCTGGAGTGTTGATAGAAGGGTTCACAGTTTAATATGGAATTATGTTAATATTTACATCTTTCACCAAGCCAAAGCGATTATCCTGTCAGTTCTAGATATCTGAATATCTATTGTTGCAAGTATTCTGCATATCCAAGCTGATCTAGTTTAGCTTGTTTTTCCATCACCGAATTACACAGACTTTGGCGATAAGCCGCAACTTTTTGTAATAACTCCGGTTGGTGGGTAGCGAGAATTTGGACAGCCAAAAGTCCAGCATTTTTCCCATTCCCAATGCCAACGGTGGCGACAGGTATTCCTGCTGGCATTTGTACTATAGAATATAAAGAATCCACACCTTGTAAATTCCTAGTCGAAACCGGGACACCAATTACAGGTAAAGGAGTTAATGATGCTACCATACCAGGAAGATGAGCCGCACCACCAGCACCAGCAATGATTACTTTCATACCCCTTTGATGTGCAGTTTTAGCATATTCTACCATCCGTTCTGGAGTTCGATGGGCAGAGACAATAGCAACTTCACATACAATACCAAATTCTTCACAAATAGCGATCGCCTCTTTCATCGTAGGTAAATCAGAATCGCTACCCATGATAATACCAATTTCTACACTCATAATAATTAGGGATTGGGGACTGGAGATGAGGG
>LJOT01000071.1 GCA_001672075.1 Anabaena sp. CRKS33 | reverse complement strand
GTTGGGTTAGTTTGTGGCCGCTGCATTACCATTTGCTATACCTCCAAGAATTAATTTACACAATCAGCAGAGGACGGGAAAACCCGCCCGTATATAATCAATTATGGTGCTGGGGGTAAAGTTCCACCACTAGCAGCCGGCGGTTCTGTGTAATCGCAAAAGATATTGACCCCTATTTTCAGGATATATAAAACTATAACGGTCGCAATGGCAGGATCAAGAGGTAAACCACTGGATGAAGCTAAACCTACTAAGGAAACTATAACACCAGTGAGTAAAGGAGAACTGCCGGGATTTTTGGTGTATTCTTTGATTTGACCACGAAACCCGTCATCACCACAAAGTTCATTTCGCAAGGCTTTGAGGGTGATTTGTAAAAGTGACTTATCTCCCCCCATGATAGCTTGACCATTTTTTTCTTGGCATAAATCCTGAAAAGCCATTTCCACGTCGCCATTGTGTTTTTCTAAATGATCCATTGCTTCCAGTCCAGGGGTATAATCAGGCATTAATTCCCGCATAGCTTGGATTTCACTGCTAGTTATTTGCATAGCTAATTTAGGTTGTTTACTTAGTAGTATCAAAATCAACTACATTATGGAAAGGGATTATTCATTCCTTATTTAGTGTACCAATTACCCATTACCCATTATGAATCTTTCATCATTAAAATTTCTTCGCAGTTTACGTAAAGACAATCACCAATTTGCTGTAATTGGGTTAGGTCGTTTTGGTCGTTCTGTTTGTTCAACATTACATAATTTAGGTTATCAAGTTTTAGCTACAGATGTTGACGAAAAACGAGTTTCTGAGGCTTTGAATGAGCAAATAGTCGGTCATGCTTTACAACTAGATTCAACCGAACCAGTAGCCCTTAAAGAAGCAGGAATTTTTGAATTTGATACTGTAATTGTCGCCATTGGTAACTACATTCAGGAAAGTATTATCACTACTTTAAATGCGAAAGAAGGTGGTGTACCTCACGTGGTAGCAAAAGCTTCTAGTGAAGTTCATCGTAAATTATTAGAACGAGTGGGAGCAGATCATGTAGTATTTCCTG
Source organism: Anabaena sp. CRKS33 (assembly GCA_001672075.1). Lineage (GTDB taxonomy): Bacteria > Cyanobacteriota > Cyanobacteriia > Cyanobacteriales > Nostocaceae > Dolichospermum. The sequence goes on along the minus strand of LJOT01000071.1, from coordinate 16,472 downwards.
AATATGAAGCCGGTTGTGCTTTAGCACGAACACTTACTAAACCAGGAATTTTAGAAAGATTTGATCTTGACCCAGATAATAGCATTGTGGAGTTAATTGTTCCTGATGAATTTCATGGGAAAACTATTGCTGAACTTCAACTTCGTAACCGTTATGGTTTAAATATGTTGGCCGTAAGTCATGATGGTAAATTTATCATTAATCCCGAACCAACTAAACGTTTAGAAAAAGGTTCTGCAATGGTAGTAATTGGTTGCAATAGAGATATTAATCGTTTACCAATTTGAAGCAACCAGATACTTAAGTAGGTTGGCGTTAAAAATTGTCGTTATGACAAGGGAACAGGGAAGAGGTTTTGGACAACTTTACTTTTCGTTACTTATGTCGGTTTTTTTCCGTTCACCTACTTAATCTAACTTAATCATAGTTAATCTAATTTTAGACTTTTGTTTTGATCTGCTGGTAAGATCACCATGGCATCCCCGAAAGAATAAAAGCGGTATTCAGAGGAAATAGCTTCTTGGTAAATATCTAGTAACCTTTCTCTACCAATTAAAGCACTAACCAACATTAACAAACTAGAACGGGGTAAATGAAAATTGGTGATTAAACCCTCCACAACTCGCCATTTATAGCCAGGATAAATAAATAAGTTCGTTTTCCCCATAAATGGCTGTAAATCCCCCAATTGCGCCGCTCCTTCCAACGCTCTCACTACTGTTGTCCCCACCGCAATAATCCGTCCTCCCCCAGCCTGAGTAGCCCGAATTTGCTCGACGGTATCAGCAGAAACCTCTATCCATTCTTCGTGCATAGCGTGAGTAGTGACATCTTCTACTTCTACTGGGCGAAAAGTACCGACACCAACATGAAGAGTAATAAAGGCTTGATTAATGCCACAAACCCGCAATTTTTCTAGTAATTCTGGTGTAAAATGTAGCCCTGCCGTTGGCGCTGCGATCGCTCCTTCTTCTTGAGCATACACCGTTTGATACTGTTCATTAGCAGCGGTAGAATCCGTGATATAGGGTGGGAGGGGAATTTCGCCAAATTTGCCTAATACCTGGACTAAAGGCACTTCTGGAGGCAAATCAAACTGCAATAATCGCCCCCCGGTTTGTGGATCTGATTCAACCACCGTCGCCCTTAATGTCTGTTGATTTTCCTCTCCTCCCGCTGTAAAAATAATTTCACTGCCTATCTTAAACCGCTTACCAGGTTTCACTAAAGCCAACCAGCAATTATGCTGTCGTTCTTCCAATAGTAACACCTCGACTTCCGCACCAGTAGACTTACAGCCGTACAACCGAGCGGGAATCACTTTCGTATTATTCATTACCAGCAAATCACCAGGTTGCAGCAGTTCCGGTAAATCACGGAAAATATGATGAGAAACTGGTATAGTTTGAGGATTTTCAAGAGAATTTACAACCAATAACCTGGAACTATCTCTAGGAACAGCAGGGTTTTGAGCAATTAGCCCTGGTGGAAGTTCGTAGTCATAACTAGATAACGAACAATCTAAATTCACATCCTGTACTTCTAGACTAGACATTTTCTGCAATTTTGCTTATAATATTTGTTACTTGATTTTCATGAAAGGGAATTAATGGGTAAATCTCCCCATAGAAAAACGGGGGCTTTTACCCTACCGGGAACTGGGCTTGATTAGGGAAGATAGAGAGGTAAAATTAGCTTTTATCCTTCACACCATGAGCGAATACCTGTATTACTTGGCTAATGCCAGTCTCACACTGAGAATCGTTCAACACCTCCACGCTAGAAAGGAAACCCCTGTTTCCTTTGTTAGTATAATTCATCAAATTAATGGTTGGGTAGTCAGAATCAAATTTAGAGAAGTGCTTTCACCCCAGGAAGATGGTGATTTTCGGGCATTTTTGAATGAATTGGGGATTAACTACCAACCACCAATGAGAGTACAAATGGCACTTTGGAGTTTAGAAGCCGGACAAACCCCTGTAGACGTAATGGGTCGTTATCAAGTAGCAATTGTTTCTCATGGTAATCCTGAAAGAGAAGAAATTGAAGCATTTAGACAACAGTTTGTGCGTGGTTTGGGCTACTGTCCAGAAACACTGGCTTAAACAATTTAAACCTGAAAATTTAAAATTGTTTGCGTAGTATCACGGAATGGAAAATAATTCTGGTCTCATATTAATTATAATGATTGGTCAAAAGCTGCCAGAATGTATTCTTGCAGCTGAAAATCATATCCAGATACTGATAAACTAGCCAGAGAAACTTCTTCAATAACTGCCTTTTTTATAAGCTTTTTTGATGCAGGTTGATAATGGACAAGGGCTATATCAAAGCGACAATAATAATCAGCTTTTTCAGGATATTTACTTAAAAATATTTCCGCCGTTTGCCAGAGTTTTGCTTGTTTTTCGGGAGTAATGGCGTTTTTACCCAATTCATCCCAATTACCGGAACTCCGGGTTTTAACTTCTATAAATGCCACTGTTGTGTCTTGATATTGGGCAATAATATCAATTTCTCCCCAGCGACACCAAAAGCGACGGTGCAAAATTTCCCAACCTGTAGATTGTAACCATTTGGCTACTAGGTCTTCACCTATGTTACCAATATCTGCATAATTAAATGGAGAAGGATTAGCCATTCAATAACAATACCATGAATAATAGACATCGGAACTGGGCAAATATATTTAGTTTATTACTTTGGGTGATGATTTCCACAACCATTTTCATCGCTTTTGTCCCCCCTGCTGTAGCACTGGAATATAACAAAGAAATTCTCACCCGTGCTGATTTTTCTAGACGTGATTTAAGAGACTCCAGTTTTACTAAAGCCAATCTCCGCTACAGTAATTTTAGTAACTCCAATTTAACAGGTGTAAGTTTTTTTGCTGCCAATTTAGAATCAGCAAATTTACAGGAAGCTAACCTAACTAATGCTACATTAGATTCTGCGCGTCTGATCAAAACCGATTTAACCAACGCCATTCTAGAAGGCGCATTTGCCGCTAATGCTAAATTTAATGGTGCTATAATTGATGGTGCTGATTTTACAGATGTGCTACTGCGTCGAGATGAACAAAATAAATTATGTAAGGTAGCTAAAGGTACTAATCCTGTAACAGGTAGAGACACAAGAGATACTTTATATTGTCCGTAGAGAAGCAGATACCCGACTGCGGATAATTGTGGGGTGGGCTTCTAGCCCGCCTTAGCAAACAATGCTATATAGCAATTCCTATTCAATTGAGGTACGATTTGTATTAATTAAACGCAGATAAACGCAAATAAACGCAGATAAAAGATGATAATTTTGTACTTCATGACATTGGGAAATGTTATATTCATTTCAGCAAGCCCAGCTGAGGATAAAACTATGTTAGTTTGGGATTGTTGTATAATGTCAATTTGTATTATTAATTAGGTGAATTTTGGCAGATATTAATAATCAGGAAAAAGTTCTACTTGTACCAGGTACTTTATGGACAAGTGTTAAGAAAACAACGGAACTGGCTTTAAATTCTGGGGCGTTAAAATCTATTCCCACGCAATTGGAAATTGTCGAACAAGATGGGATAAAATTTATGATCAGAATTTTAGCAAATCTCAACCGCAAAAAAGCCGATAAAGAAAAACAAGAACAACAAATTGCTAGAACTGGTAAAGAGTTTAATCCTTTTTTACCTTACGAGGAAGATTTATTTGTGGCAGATATTTCTTCTACTCATGTTTGTATTTTAAATAAGTTCAATGTTGTTGATAATCACTTATTAATTATCACCCGCGTTTTTGAACAACAAGAAACCTTACTCACTCTGGAAGATTTTACAGCAATGTGGGCTTGTTTAGCAGATTTTGAGGGTTTAGTATTTTACAATGGTGGTAAACTTGCTGGTGCGAGTCAACGACATAAACATTTACAAATTGTCCCTTTTTCAGAAACAGATATTCCTATTTCCCCACTTTTAAAAACTGCAAAATTAGAAAATAATATAGGAACTATGGGAGAATTTCCCTTTTTACACGCTTTTACTAATCTTAATAGCGGAGAAAGTCCAAAAGTAACCTTAGAAAAATATCATAATTTACTACAGAAAATGGGAATTAAACCTCTAGAAAATAATCTACAATCAGGAGCATATAATCTTTTAATTACACGAAAATGGATGTTAATTGTGCCGCGAAAACAAGAAGAATTTGCAGAAATTTCCATAAATTCTCTAGGTTTCGCAGGTGCATTATTAGTTAAAAATCAACAACAAATGGAACTAATCAAAAATATCAACCCAATTAATATTTTAACTAATGTTGCTTTTCCCATAGAAAAAAATAAATATTAGAGTAAAATATTAGAGTAAAATATTGGAGTAAAATATTGGAGTAAAATATAAGCTAATATATAGCCATCCTAAACCAGACGTGAATACCTCTTTTTTCTCTACCTCTGCGTCCTCTGTGTCCTAATAGGTTCGTTCAAAAAAAATCCGTTCACAACGCACTGAGAATTTCTATACTCACATCTTGTAGCTTTACGCGAAACAAAAATCATAAAAAGGGGAAAAATTATGGAATCTCTAGATATAAAATGGATTCGTTCTCAGTTTCCCGCACTGACACAAACAATCAACAAAAAGCCAGCAATTTTCTTTGATGGACCAGGAGGAACACAAGTTCCTGGTGGGGTTTTAGACGCAATTAGTGATTATTTAGTTAGATCAAATGCGAATGTTCATGGTACTTTTGCTACTAGTTTGCGAACAGATGCTTTAATTATTTCTGCCAGAGCTGCGATCGCTGACTTCTTAGGATGCGATAATGATGAAATAGTATTTGGCGCAAATATGACCACTCTCACATTCTCTGTGAGTCGCGCTATTGGTAGAGAATTACAAGCTGGTGATGAAATTATCGTTACAGACTTAGATCATGCTGGGAATATTTCTCCTTGGTATGCTTTAGCAGAGAAAGGTGTAATTATTCGTGCTGTTGATATTAATATTTCTGATTGTACTTTAGATTGGCATGATTTAGAAAAAAAGATAAATTCCCGCACCAAATTAGTAGCAGTTACCTATGCTTCTAACGCCGTGGGGACAATTAATGATATTAGTAAAATAGTCAAAATAGCCCATAATGTCGGGGCTTTAGTATATGTTGATGCTGTTCATTATGCACCCCACGGACCGATTAATGTTCATCATTTAGATTGTGATTTTCTAGCCTGTTCTGCTTACAAATTCTTCGCGCCCCATGTAGGAATTGTCTACGGAAAAAGAGAACATTTAACCAGATTTTCTCCTTATAAAGTTAAACCAGCAACAGAAGAAATTCCCTCAAAATGGGAAACAGGAACTTTAAATCATGAAGGTTTAGCGGGGCTAGTAGCAGCGATTAATTATTTAGCCAAATTAGGTTGTCATGTTTCCCCAACTCTAGATAATGAATTACTTTCCTCCTTAATAGAAGCTGACAGAGAAGGTTTAACCACTTTCCATTGTCCTCGATTTTTGACTGCACCAGAACAAAAAAATCATGAATTAGTATCAGCTTATCATAGTCGGAGAGCAGCTTTAATAGCAGCAATGTCAGCCATTCAAGAATATGAAAGAGAATTAAGTAAAAAGCTAATTTCAGGTTTATTAAAAATCCCTGGTTTAAGCTTATATGGTATTACAGAACCCAGTCAATTTAGATGGCGCACACCAACAGTATCTATTCGCATAGAAGGAAAAACCCCCGCAGCCATAGCCCAAATATTAGGAGAAAAGGGAATATTTGTTTGGTACGGAAATTTTTATGCAATTAACCTCACGGAAAAATTAGATGTAGAAACATCTGGGGGGTTATTGCGGATAGGATTAGCTCATTATAACACAGTTGAAGAAATAGATCAACTGTTACAAACCCTAAATGAAATTGTTTAAGTAGGTTGGCGTTACAAATTGTCGTTATGACAAGGGAACAGGGAACAGGGAACAGGGAACAGGGAACAGGGAACAGGGAACAGGTGACAGGGAACAGGTAACAGGTGACAGGGAACAGGTAACAGGTGACAGGGAACAGGGAACAGGGAACAGGTGACAGGGAACAGGTAACAGGTAACAAGGAAACTTTACTTTTCGTTACTTAACTCATGTCGGTTTTTTTCCGTTCACCTACTTAGTCTCATTAAGCCCTAATTAGTCCACGGAGGTGGACTTTGCTTGTGTAGTAGCGACTTCTAGTCGCCCTTACAGTCGCCCAATACTCTTTGTTAATTTATAATTCATCCACAGTCATCAGCCTCACAGACACGACGGATATTAATAATATCACTCATCTTTTTAAGTTGAACAAATAAACGTTCTAGCTGAGAACAATCGCGCACATCAATTCCTAAATCAATCAAAGCAGGTTCTCCCAAGGAAGTTTTAACTTGAGCGTGACGGACATTAATACCTTGATCGCTTAGTCGAGACAATACATCTTTTAATACTCCCACTCTGTCTAGTGCCTCAATTTGCATATTAATAGGATATGTATAAGGACGGCTTTGATTTTCTGTGACTGAGTTCCAGCGCACTGGTACTAAACGCTCATACTCAACATGATCTAGATTATGACAGCCCTGGCGGTGTATAGAAATTCCTCTTCCCCTTGTCACAGTACCCACAATTGCTTCTCCAGGAATGGGGGTACAACAACCGGCGATATGATAAACTAACCCCTCCACCCCAATAATAGGGGAATCACTAGCACGATATGTAAGTAATGAATCAGTTTTTTCTGGGCGCGAAGTTTTTGCTGTTGATTCCTTGGCGAGAAATGGGATCATATCACTAATAGGCTGTTTAGCTTTGACCACTTCCCGCCAACGGTTCAGGACTAGATTTAAGGTAACTTCCCCATAACCTAAACTGGCCAGTAAATCTTCTACACTGTGATAATTACACTTCTCCGCCACAGTCTGCATAGCCTCTGATTTCAGCAAGTTTTCAAAACCAGTTTTCCCCAATTCCTTCTCTAATAAATCCCGTCCCCTGGCGATATTTTCTTCTCGGCGCGATCGCTTATACCATTGTTTGATACGATACTTCGCTGCCGAAGTACCAACAAAATTTAACCAATCTAAACTGGGATGACAATTTTTTTGGGTAATAATGTCAACAATATCACCATTATGCAATCGCGTTGATAAGGGAACAATGCGCCCATTTACCCGCGCCCCTGCACAGTGGTTTCCGATTTCTGTATGAATGCGATAGGCAAAATCTATACTTGTCGAACCAGGACTTAAAGGAATAACATCCCCCTTGGGAGTGAAGACATAAACCCCATCTTCAAAGAGATTATCTTTAACACTATCTAAGTATTCTTGAGCATCTTTTAAGTCACTTTGCCAATCTAACAATTGACGTAACCAAGTAAATTTTTCATCAGAACTTGTTAAGTTAGTATTCTCAGAACCACCAGTTTCTTTATACTTCCAATGAGCAGCAATTCCGTATTCTGCGATATGGTGCATTTCCAGAGTGCGAATTTGCACTTCTAAGGGTCGCCCTGTCAAACCAATTACACCAGTATGTAGAGATTGATAATTGTTTGGTTTAGGCAGACCTATATAATCCTTAAATCTACCAGGGATGGGACGAAAAGTATCATGAACCACCGCTAAAGCTCGATAACATTCTTCATTAGTTTGGACAATAATTCGTAGCGCCGCCAAATCATAAATTTCATGAAATTCCTTTTGCTGCCGCCGCATTTTTTGATAAATGCTATAAAGGTGTTTAGGACGACCGCTAATTTCCAAACAATTAATACCCGCTTTCAGTAACCGACGGCGCAGAGTATCCGTAGCTTTAAGTAATTTTTCTTCTCTGGCTGTGCGTTTTTCAGCCACACATTCCTGAGTTTCTCGATAGGCCTCCGGTTCTAAATATTTGAATGCTAGGTCTTCTAATTCCCATTTAATCTGCCAAATTCCTAAACGATTCGCCAAAGGTGCGAAAATATCTCGTGTTTCCTGGGCGCTACGTTGACGACTAGACTCTGACATATATTGAAGAGTCCGCATATTATGCAACCGGTCTGCCAGTTTGACCACAATTACCCGAATATCTTGGGCCATAGCCAGAAACATTCGCCGGAAATTTTCCGCTTGACTTTCGGTTTTGCTGGTAAAATTAATTTTCGACAGCTTAGTAACACCTTCTACCAATCGTCGCACCTCTGAACCAAAGCGTGCTTCTATATCTTCACCTGTAACTTCTGTATCTTCAACTACATCATGAAGTAAGCCCGCTGCTATCATAACAGGACTACCACCTAATTCACGGAGTATTTCCGCCACAGCAACCGGGTGAGCAATATAAGGTTCTCCAGATTTTCGGGTTTGACCCCCATGTAATTCATAAGCAAACTGAAATGCTCGACAAATTAAGGCGTTACCGTTATACGTTCGGTCTTCTTCCTCCGTAAGTATGGGTGCTGGAGGTTCAATTAAACATCTGTTAAGCCAGTCAGGGAGAACGACATCAGTAGGAGGTTTGACAGCTATACTACTCATAAAATAAAAAAGGTAATTTGTGGATAGGTTGGAAGATAGTTAAAATTGACAGCACCGCTATAAAATAGATGCTGTTGCCTGGAGGCTTAGAGATAAGGTGAGAAAGATAATGTTCTAATTGTATTGTTTGTAGTTATCATCCATTACAGGTTGCTTGCAAATATGGTCAGAAAAACCTATTGACGATAAACCAAGCCCCAAAGTAGAATTTAAGGCTGGTGATTTTGAGCAAAAACAAAAGAAAGTTGAGTTGTATGAGAAAATTTTCTTGACACTAATATTATCTTAACTGGCCACAAATGTCTTTAAATTGTGATAAATATCAGGAATTGGCAACATTTATAGACGAGTTACGAACTCATGTAACAGCCGATAAACTCAATACTAATCAATTACGGTTAAATTTAACCCATTTACAAACATTTTTTTTACAGCAAATTGTTCCCTTAGTTGACGCTAATTCCCAGGAACAGTCCTATAAAACGGAAATAAGTAAACAGTTGCGACTCCTGGAAGTGGATATAATGTTTCTCCAAGGAGCAAAGCAATTAACAACATTACAGTCTAGATTAAAGACTATTGAAGAACGCATTGATACTTTAATTAGATATTGTCAAGCTATTATTCAGCCATTGGCAGACAAGTAATAATAAACTACAAATATACTGAAATTAAATGAATTTAACTTACTCACCAAAGATAGAACTAACTACTTAATAAGTATATAAAACTTAACAAAAAAAACTACGAAAGTCCTAGGAAAATGGTAAATTAATTTCAGTAACACCCATGATCAGGCTGTGTTTCTTAATAGTACATCAACTGAAATAGATCCAGGATAGTTATATGTTTAATAGAATACGTAGTCTTTTAAGTAGATTTTTCAATAATTCTCGCACAGTCAACAACGAACCACTAAATAAAGTGAGTTTGATAGTAATTATTTTAGTTGATATTTTCATTTTAATTAATGTCTTTACGGGTTTAAATGATATTAGTCAATGGTATCTTAACCCGTCTCAGTCTTATCCATGCTATTCTGAATGGAACGATTATAAAGCAGATACTAGGACAAATAAAGATTATGAATTTCTGATCAGTGGATTACCTTATGGTAGCAATGAGCAAACAATTCAACAAAGATATCAAGATGCAGAAAACAGACATTTGGGTAAAGTTTCGCAAATATGTTTAAATTATGGAGAATTTAAAGATCAACTAAACAATCCTGAAAATCAGAAAATTCTCAGCGGTATCAATCAGAAACAAAATAAGATTAATCAACTCCAACAGTCCAATAATACAATTCGTCAACAATACGATTCCACACTTTTAGAAAAACTTGCTGGTCAGCCTTCAGGTAATTCTATTAATCAAGTACGAGCGGAAAAAGCTAAACAGGAATTAACGCAAAATAACCGCAATATTTTTGTATTAAAACAAGAAATTGGTAATCTACAAAATCAAATCCTGACAAAAACAGAGAGTATTAATTTCCTCTCTTTTGTCAAGGACGAAACTAACTTTAATCAAGTTGCAAAAAGTCATCAAAACGCATCATTTTGGTATTCTAGCATTCAATTTCTATTTCAGTCTATCTTCCTAATGCCCTTGATTTTGATTGCATTATTCGTTAATAACTTCAGTCAACGCCAAGGATATGGATTAATAAGCCTAATAAGCTGGCATTTGCTAGTTATATTTTTGATTCCTCTAGTTCTAAAAATATTTGAATTTCTGCAAATTGGTGTCATATTTCAATATTTATCTGATCTCATTAATCGTCTGTTTGCAGGGTTAATCTTCCTCCTGCGGTACCTTTATATTTTGGTAATTCCTGTACTTGGTTTTGGGATCATTAAATTTTTCCAAACCGTTGTATTTAATACCAAAATTCAGGTCACCAAAAGAATTCAACAATCAAGGTGTATTCGCTGTGCCAAAAAAATTCGTCCACGAGATAGTTACTGTCCCCACTGTGGTTATGATCAATATATTGAATGCCATAATTGCCATAATTTGACCTATAGAGGATTACCTTATTGTTATCATTGTGGCGCTGATCAAAATTCTAGTCCCGTAGAACAGAATTAAAAATCAAAAAGTATAATTGATCAATGTTGGGTTTCACTGTCGTTCAACCCAACCTACACAGATAAGAAGAAACTTAGCAAATTTAAACTTAGCGACATATTTCCTCACCTACTTATTAGATAATATCGAATTAAGTAGGTAAACGGAAAAAACCGACATGAGTAACGAAAAGTAAAGTTGCTCAAAACCTGTTCCCTGTTCCCTGTTCCCTGTTCCCTGTTCCCTTGTCATAACGACAATTTTTAACGCCAACCTACTTACTAACTTAAATCTAAAGAGAGGATTTATGTCATCAATTACAAATGTAACAGAAGCCACATTTAAACAAGAAGTATTAGAAAACGAAACACCCGTTTTAGTTGACTTTTGGGCTCCTTGGTGTGGTCCGTGTAAAATGTTGTCTCCTGTCGTCGAAGAAGTAGCTACAGAATACGAAGGACAGTTAAAAGTTGTTAAACTCAATACAGATCAAAATCCCACAGTTGCTAGTCATTACGGGATTCGTACCATTCCCACCTTAATGGTATTTAAAGGAGGAAGACAAATTAATACTGTTGTTGGTGCTGTTCCCAAAACCACTTTAGCTGCTACCTTAGATAAGTATATTACCAGAGAGAAGTAATTAAAAAAACAGGGATATTAGAGATAAAAACCTCGCATTTACCTCCTCTGCGTCTCTGCGTCTCTGCGTGATCAAAAATACCTTGTAATTCCATCAACAAATAACGAACCACCGGTTAATTGAACAGCTGACAAAAAAGCGTTACCCTAAATAGGACAAAACAGAGGAGAATACCGTGAGTTCCAGCACCCAGACCCAAGCTTTAGACGTACCTAGCGCCATAGTACAACGCCGTTCCATCAAAACCTTCAAACCAGATTCTATTTCCCCCGACTTACTCAAACAACTAGTAGAATTAACCGTAGCTGCACCCAGTAGTTTTAATGTTCAATCTTGGAGAATAGTATTAGTTCAAGAGGAAACGCAAAAACAAGCATTATGCGCGGCTTCCTGGAATCAAAAGCAAATTATCCAAGCGCCCGTTACCTTTGTTTTCGCTGCTGACGCTGCTGCGGGAGAAAAAGACTTAACACCGATTTTAGAACAAGGGTTAGCCACAGGAGCATGGAATGAGGGAACTGTGAATTATTTTAAAAATGCAATTCCCCAATTTCAAGCAGGGTTAGGAGAGAAGCGCCGGGAATATGCTATTAAAGATGCCATGATAGCTGCTACAAACTTAGTATTAGCAGCAGAAAGCCTGGGTTTATCTACCTGCTTTATGAATGGTTGGATTGAGGAAAAGGTCAAAGCTATAATTGGGGCTGAGAATGACCCAGACATAGCCATTGCTGTTTTAGTACCGGTAGGTTATGCAGCCGAACCCCGTTTAAATCCCGGTCGTTTACCATTATCGGTTAATGTGTCTGTAGATAAGCTAGACAAACCCTATCAAGGTTAATTAGGGATTTGGGGGTTAGGTTGGGACAATTTTTGACTAAATGAACCATATTTTTTCTTTCGCGCAAAGACGCTAAGGAGCAAAGACACTAAGGAAGATTGAATATTTTGTGTGAGTCCGCACAGAATCATGAAATTCATCTGTCCCAATTTTCCTTTATCTGCGTTTATCTGCGTTTATCTGCGTTTAATTATTCTGTCTAGCTTTATTCTAATTCTACCTACTATAAAAACTGTATATTTCGGTTGTTTAAATTACAAAGTAATAATTTTTTATTGTACATCAATAAACATAAAAATAGTTGGTTTTGATTTAAAAATATTGTAATACAGCAAGGATCAAATCTGTTGCTGGCTCTCTCACTAATTCTAGAAGTTTTACTTTTAGTTTTTCTGACAATTCACAAAAATTTACTTAACCTAAATATTGGGTTTGGTAAGTTCAATTTCTAACAGTGATTTAGTTTAGCTACATCCATAATTACTGTTGTTGCACCATTGACATATTTTCCCTATTTTTCAGGGGACTAAATGACTGAACTCACACTGAATTTATCATATTTATGTTTTGGTTGGCTGGATAGAGTAGTAAATAAGTCTAGGAGATTGTAATGCTGGATTTTTTCACTTCATTGAATGAGCATAATTTACCATATCCAGATCCTTTACATCCTATCGTGGTTCACTTTGTAATTGCGATGGTTCTATTTTCTGTTTTCTGTGATTTAGCCGGTTATTTAACTGGTAGAACTCGCTTATTTGAGGTGAGTTGGTGGAATATGTGTATTGCTACAGTGGCGATTTTTGTGGCAATTATTTTTGGTCAATTTGAGGCAGGTTTGGCTAAACCTTATGAACTGGCTAAATCAGTTTTAAATGTTCATACCCTCATTGGTTGGTCACTTTCTGGAATTATTACGGCTATTACAGCTTGGCGTTATGTTTTGCGAAGTCAGAACCCGAATAAACTGCCTTTTCATTATATAGCTGTGGGCATTTTATTAACATTAATTGTCGGTTTTCAAGTGTATCTTGGTGATGAACTTGTATGGGTGTATGGCTTACATACTGTACCTGTTGTGGACGCGGTAAAGGATGGAATATTGCCATGAATTCAGAATTATTAGATCAAATTAGTCATCAAATGGGTGCAAATGGTTTACCTTATGCCATTCCTATTCATCCTAATTTAGTACACCTAACATTAGGTTTATTCATCATTGCCATCATTTTTGATCTTTTGGGTGTATTCTTCCCTGTGGAAAAATGGCTATTCAAATTTTTGGGAATTAAAGTTGAGCGTTCCCAATTATTTGATGTGGGTTGGTACAACGTTTTTGCCGCTGCTGTAATTACATTCTTTACGGTTGGTGCGGGTTTTTATGAAATGTTATTGGCTGCCCCACCAGCAGATATTAAAAGTCCTTGGGGAATGTTAGCAATGCCCACAATGATGTGGCATGGTGTCGGTGGTGTATTGCTATTAGCAATGATTGTTGGTATGACTTTTTGGCGAGGTTGGCAACGTTATGTTATCGGCAAATATGAAGAGCGAGAAGTACAAATTTCTTATCTCGTTGTCGGTGTAATTATTATGTTGCTGATGTATGTTCACGGCACATTAGGAGCGCACTTAGCAGCAGATTTTGGCGTTCACAACACAGCCGATAAATTACTGCGAGCCGGACAAGACATTAATCAAATATTGGGTAAATAGGTAATGGGTAATTGGTAATTAAAAACCAACTAACAACTGACAACTAACAACTGACAACTGACCATTATGAAAATTCGGCAAATTCTCAACTTTTTGACCCTAGCTACTGGGGCAGTTGCCGTAACTTTTACTAGTCTATGGATTGGTAAACAGGCTTATTATTGGCTTCCTCCTCAAGGGGCTGCTGAATCTCATCTTATTGATGATTTATTTAGCTTTTTGGTAACATTAGGAGCTTTAATTTTCCTGGGAGTAACTGCTACTCTTCTCTATTCCATCACTTTTCATCGTGCCAGACCTACGGATTTTAGTGATGGTCCCCACATTGAAGGTAATATGACTTTGGAGGTAATTTGGACGGCAATTCCAATTATGTTGGTATTATGGATTGCTAGTTATAGTTACCAAGTTTACGAACAAATGGGTATCCAGGGACCATCTCACCAGATACATCTACATAATCCTATGAAGATGGAGTCCGTTGCTGTTGTAGAAGATAAAGATCCAGCAGCCATAGTTGAAAATGTAGAACATATTGATGTATCTGCTAAACAATGGGCTTGGGTGTTTCATTATCCAGAAAAGAACGTTACCAGTACAGCCTTGCATTTACCCCAGGATAGTCGTGTCCGTCTTAATCTACATTCGGAAGATGTACTTCACGGCTTTTATATACCCGCTTTCCGTCTTAAACAAGACATTATTCCTGGTCATGATCTGGACTTTGAATTTACTCCTATTCGCCCCGGTGCTTATGATTTGACTGATTCCCAATATAGCGGTACATATTTTGCTACTATGCGGGCAAAAGTAATTGTGGAATCACCTAGTCAATATCAGCAGTGGTTAAGCAAAGCTGCAAGTCAAGAACTCACTCCAGCACCTAACCAAGCGGCTTCTGAATACGCTCAAAAACTTGAAAACGGGATTAATAGCGGTTGGAAAACTGTTAAACCCGCAGCACCTCCATTAGTCAATTTCCCCGGTTAACCCCGTAATTTTTCTTTCCTACTAACAACTGACAACGGACAAATGACTAATATCCCCATTCATATCACTGGTGAATCAAATCACCACGAACCGCCCCAAACCTGGAGAACCTACTTCAGTTTCAGTACAGACCATAAGGTGATTGGTATTCAATACCTCGTTACCTCTTTTATTTTCTTCCTGGTTGGTGGTATCTTCGCTATGATTTTGCGCGGAGAACTGATCACCCCAGAAGCTGATTTAATAGACCGCACAGTATACAACGGAATGTTTACCATGCACGGAACAGTGATGCTGTTTCTCTGGACATTCCCCTCCCTTGTTGGTATGGCTAACTACCTTGTTCCCCTGATGATTGGGGCGCGAGATATGGCTTTTCCCCGCCTCAACGCCGTCGCTTTTTGGATGGTCCCGGTGGTGGGTATTCTCCTCATGACCAGCTTCTTTGTCCCCGGAGGACCTGCTCAATCTGGGTGGTGGGCATATCCCCCCGTCAGTACCCAAAACCCCACGGGAAACTTGATTAACGGTCAAGTTCTCTGGTTATTAGCAGTGGCTATTTCCGGTGTCTCTTCCATTATGGGTGCGGTAAATTTTGTCACTACTATTGTGAAAATGCGATCGCCGGGAATGGGTTATTTTAGAATGCCCCTCTTTGTTTGGGCAGTATTTAGCGCCCAAATTATCCAGTTATTTGGACTCCCAGCCTTGACCGCAGGGGCTGTAATGTTACTTCTTGATATTACAGTGGGAACTGCCTTTTTTGACCCCACCAAAGGCGGAAACCCGGTGATGTTTCAGCATTATTTCTGGTTCTATTCTCACCCCGCAGTTTATGTAATCATTTTGCCTATCTTCGGCATTTTCTCGGAAATCTTCCCAGTTTATTCCCGCAAACCTTTATTTGGTTACAAAGTCGTTGCTGTTTCTTCCATGTTAATTGCTGTAGTTAGCGGCATTGTTTGGGTACACCATATGTATGTCAGTGGTACTCCTGCTTGGCTACGGTTGTTTTTCATGGTGACAACCATGTTTGTATCTATTCCCACAGGGATTAAGGTATTTGCTTGGGTGGCAACTATTTGGGGTGGTAAAATTCGCCTCACTACACCCATGTTATTTGCTTTGGGTGGTTTGGTAATGTTTGTTTTTGCTGGTATTACGGGAATTATGCTTTCTTCTGTTCCTGTAGATGTTCATGTTAATAATACCTATTTTGTTGTCGGCCATTTCCATTATGTTCTCTATGGAACTGTCACTATGGGAATGTATGCCGCTATCTATCATTGGTTTCCTAAAATGACCGGCAGAATGTTCCACGAAGGTTGGGGAAAAATCCATTTTTGGTTAGCATTTATCGGCACAAATTTGAATTTCTTACCTATGCACCCTTTAGGTTTACAAGGAATGTTACGCCGCGCTGCTTCCTATGCACCTGAATTAATTGGTTGGAATATTGTCGCTAGTTTGGGTTCTTTTTTGTTAGGAATGTCTACTCTTCCTTTCATTTTCAATATGTTGATTTCTTGGATAGACGGAGAAAAAGCTCCTGCTAATCCTTGGCGGGCTATTGGTTTGGAATGGACTGTTTCTTCTCCTCCTCCTGTTGAAAATTTTGAGGAAATTCCGGTGATTACTTGCGAACCTTATGGTTATGGTAAG
>LJOT01000626.1 GCA_001672075.1 Anabaena sp. CRKS33 | reverse complement strand
TGCTAAACCCCTACGTTGACCTTATTTAACCATTTCCCGATAAGCATTTAAAGCCGCTGTTTTCACTTCTTCTGCTACAATGGGAAAGGTACTCAATATATGACTAAATTCTGTTTCTGTTAATCCATATAAATGGGCAATTATTCCATCTAATTCGGCGCGGATTTTCCCCCTTTCTCTCTCGTCTGTAACTCCGTTTTCATAACTTGTTAATCCTACTTCTTTTGCTAATTCATCATATTCTGCTGTGGTACAGATTAGTTTGGCTGCACGTTCTACTATTTCTTGAAAAAATGCGTCTTTTTCTGTTAATCTGGGTACTGGTGTTTGATAAACAATAAAAAATGTTAAATTAGTGGTTACTCTTTGTCTTAAAGAATAATCAGCAACAAAACTATTGAAAATTGTTAGTAAAAATAATTCTGATTTATAATCTAGTGAATTGTCGGATTTAATAATAGCTGTTGGTAGTTTATGATTACAAAAGACATTAGGATGTAACATTGTTGAAATCATTGTTCTTTCATTTGTACTGCTTGCAATATCCCTAAACCCTAATCTATAACACTCATAATATAGTTTTTGTCCGTTATCAATTTCACCTCTTTTTAATAATGCTTGTCTAGCTTCTTTCTCGTCTAACCAGTATTTCGGTTCTCCCCAGTTATGATTAAATTGATGAATCATTTTCCCTTCATATAAAGGTAATCTTCCCTTTCCTAGTTCAGTTTTAAACAAATGACTATCATTAGTCATGTGAAACTCATTAGTTAACTTTAAATTCCACTTATCCTGAATTTCCTCCCCCAACAACGGAAAGCGACTCATTTTTTCCGCAATGAAAATATCTAACTCAGATTTAAACTCCATAACCGAAATAGAATCAGGAGATAACCGTTTAATTAAATCCACAGAAATATGAATACAATCATCATCAGGAAAACTCCTTAATTCTCCCACATCATGACGCATAAACCTAGCCGGAAAAGATAAA
>LJOT01000070.1 GCA_001672075.1 Anabaena sp. CRKS33 | reverse complement strand
CTACTTGAGTAACATTAGCTTCTTCCTTTAGTTCCATGTAGTAGCTGTTTCCCTTATTACCAAACAATCCAGTTATAAAACCGAAAATACCTGCAATCAGATTTTTGATAAAGCCCATAAAAAATACTCCTGGTTTATTCCGTTAATTGCTGCCAGTCATAAAAATTACTGGTTGTCACTTAGGAAACCGTGATACTGGTCAGTATTTTCAGGTTCTTGGTGTCAACAGTTGCAACTGGTAGATAACACAAATTAAATTAATTATTAAATTTTAATATACAAATAACATTATGAGAAACATTATGAGAAATTTTTTCACAAATCTTAATAATTTAGATTTATCCTCATGTCACATTTTCTATAAGAATCCGGTTTGATTCTGTGAATTTTCGGTTGAGTTAGGGAACAGGGAACAGGGAACAGGGAACAGGGAAGAAGGATTTCAGTATGTACCGAGTTCTGTATGGCTACGCTACGCAAGCTATCAAAAATCAAATAGGAGTCCTATATAATCTTCATGATAATACTGAGTTAAATCCTTGAAAATCATGAAAAATGAACATTACCACCACAAAACAGCAAAATCCCGTTTTATTAGTCCACGGTATTAACGATACTGGGGCGGTTTTCGATAAAATGGCGTTGTATCTCAGACAAAGAGGTTTATCCGTGTATACGGTGGATTTAATCCCGAATAATGGTGCTGAGGTTCTGGATAAATTAGCGCAACAGGTAGCTAATTATATAAATGCTATTTTTGACCCAAAACAATCACTAGATTTAGTTGGTTTTAGTATGGGTGGTATTGTTAGTCGTTATTATATTCAACGTTTGGGAGGAATAGAAAGAGTACAGCGATTTATTAGTATTTCTTCACCTCATAAAGGAACAGTAATTGCTTATGGTTCATGGTTGCCAGGATGTGTACAAATGCGTCCTAATAGTCCTTTTTTAGCAGATTTAAATGCCGATGTTCAGATGTTAAGAAAAATAAATTTTACATCTATTTGGACACCTTATGATTTGATGATTGTACCTGCTAAAAGTTCCCAGCTTGGGATAGGAAAAGAAGTAAATTTACCAGTATTATTACATCCTTTAATGCTAACAGATAATAGGAGTTTAGAAATAGTAGCAGAGACATTAACATCACCAGTAAATTTATAAATTTACCGTGAGTAAGATCCCCGAATTATTTGGATTATTTATTTAATTCTGTGAACAAATTATGATTTCTTACCAGCGATAAAGTTCTTTAAATTCTATCACCAATTTCCTTAAATTCAGCACTAGTAAAAATCGCCTCTGGGTGTTGATAATACTTAAATTCCATTAAGTTATAAAAGGGATCTTCTAAAAAGAAAGTGCGATGTTCTAGAAAGGATTCAACAAAGCGGGTTTTCGGTTCTTCTCGAAATTTTAGTTCTTTGTTTTTTGCCCTTGCTAATAATTCTTGCCAATCCTCTAATTGAGAAAAAATTAGTCCAAAATGTCGGGGATAAATTGCCTTTTGAGGTGTTAAAATATCCTGAGTAACGTGGGCTACTAATTGATGTCCATAAAGATTGAGAATTAAAGCATGGGGGTTTTCTCTTCCGGCTATGCAGCCTAAACCGTCAACATAATAGGCTTTGGTTTGGGGGATATTGGAGACGGGGAAAGCGAGGTGAAAAATAGGTTGGTTCATGGTGTGGTTTGGAGAATATAACTATTGTGGGTTTTTTTATTCCCATAGTTAGTTTACAATAGATATACTAACATAAATTTGTCAACCGACCACTCTATGATTGGCACTCGTATTAAACTAGCTAGAAAAAAAGCGGGTTACTCACTACGTGATTTAGCCGAAGCTATAGGTGGCAAAGTGTCCGCACAAGCTATAGGCGAATATGAACGCGGTGAAATGACTCCCAGTTCAGATATTTTGATTGCTCTCGGCAAAGCATTAGGAGTGACTTTGGCTTATTTAATGAATAGCCAGGGAATTGAATTAACTTCTATTGACTTTCGTATCAAAGCAAGTACAAATGCAAAAGATCGCTCTCGTGTGGAAACGGAAGTGATTGAATGGCTAGAAAGATATTTGCAAATTGAGCAGATTTTGGAACTAGATGGTACTAATTGGAAACAGCCTGTTGAGCAATTGGAAGCGATTCATTCTATTGAGGAATCAGAAGACTTAGCAAATCGTGTACGCAATCATTGGCAGCTAGGTTTTGATCCGATTCCTAATATGACTGAACTTTTAGAAGAGAAAGGTTTAAAAGTTCTCATTGTTGATCTTCCAGAAGCAGTTTCTAGTTTTACTTGTCTGGTAAAAAGACCAGCAGGTTTGTGTGATTTACCTGTAATTGTTGTTAACAAAAAATGTTCTTTAGAGCGTCGAAGAATAACCCTTGCTCATGAATTATTCCATCAGTTAATTGATCCTCAATATTTATCTGCAAAAGATGAAGAAAAAGCAGCAAATAGATTTGCAGGAGCTTTTTTGATGCCTCGTTATCATTTAGAAAAGGAAGTTGGTAAACATCGCCATTCTTTAGGATATCAAGAATTGATTTCTCTCAAACGAATTTATCGAGTTAGTGGTGCAGCATTACTTGTGCGTTTGCGAGATATTGGCGTGATTGATTCTTCTGTACTTACCTATATGTTTCAATCTGTAGCGAGAAATTGGTGTACTCAAGAACCAGAGGAATTAGAACCTGAAAATAAAAGAGGTGAGTATGAACAACCGAGACGTTTTGAGAGGTTGTGTTATCGGGCTTTAGCTGAAGATTTGATTTCATTGGCTAAAGCTTCAGAACTATTACGTACAAGCTTAGAAAAAGTGGAAATTGGTTTGAAGGGACCACAGTTATCAGATGCAAATTCTCGTTAGTGATACATCCTGTTTAATTGATCTGCGTAAAGCCTCCTTATTGGGGGCTTTTGTGCAACTGAATTATGATTTGGTAATTCCAGATGTTCTGTTTGAGGAAGAGTTAGTACAATTTTCACAATCTGAAAAAGAACTGATTGAAAAAACATTCAGAATTGTGAGTTTACCTGGTGAAAAAGTGCTGAGAGTGCAGAGTGTAAACCGAGATTATCCAGCATTATCATTAAATGATTGCTTTGCTTTTGTAGTTGCAGAACAAATACCGGATTGTATTTTAATGACAGGGGATGGAAAATTAAGAGATTTGGCTTCTAGTTCGGGGATAGAAGTGCATGGTATTCTGTGGGCAATTGATGAGATGTATAGTGGAAATGTTGCTACTGTTAATCAGCTTTATTCGGCTCTTTTATTGTTTAAAAAAGATTCTACTGTGAGACTTCCTGTTAGTTCTTTAAATCGTCAGATTGAAAAATATAAATCTTTGTTATAATAGGTAAGTAAAGTATGGTGTGATGCCTCATTGTTCTACATGATCGCGCAAAATCTCATCCAGTGCGATCGCATTTTCACAAAAAATCCACTTTATTGCCTATAATAAATACATAGGATGTAGCAGACATGGTTTAAACATGACATCCCGTTACCTTAAAGGTCGAGGAATTCCGGTAAAGACGTTCTGAATACCAAAATTTGCTTTTTGGCGAGGACTCCTTTAGGAGTCTTTGTTATTTATATACTTTATTGAAGTAGTTCAACAAGCTATGGAAAAGCCAGGGAGAAAGAAATCTTAATATTAATGTGGTAAAAGAGGATAAAATAATTTTATCACATTAAAAATCTGAAAATACCCATAATTGATCACAGATGTTATCTTTAATTGATTTGACAAATCCCTGGTTAATGGGATTAGCCTTAAATACGATTTTACTAGGAATAGTGGCAATTCTTCCCAAAAAATTGCTCACACCCGCAGGTATACTGAATGCTGGATTATTAGGAATAATCATTTGGGGAACACTAGGTTGGCCAGGATATCTAGTGGTAGTGTTTTATTTTATTGTTGGTTCTGGAGTAACGCGCATTGGTATAGCGGAAAAAGAAGCCGCAGGAATTGCAGAAAAACGTGGTGGTGCAAGAGGTCCAGAAAACGTTTGGGGTTCAGCATTAATAGCGGCTGTATGTGCTTTAGGAGTGTTGTTTTTACCTGATTTCAAATATTTACTATGTTTGGGTTATGTTGCTAGTTTTAGCACCAAACTATCGGATACAACTGCCAGTGAAGTTGGTAAAGCTTATGGTAAAAGTACATTTTTAATTACCACATTGCAACCAGTTCCGAGAGGGACAGAAGGGGCGGTAAGTTTAGAAGGAACTGTAGCTGGTATGATAGCATCAATAGCGATCGCTCTGATTGGCTGGGGAGTGAATTTAATTAATCCTGTTGGTATTATTTGGACTGTATTAGCAGCATTTATTGCTACAAATTTAGAAAGTGTCATTGGTGCAACTTTACAATCTAAATATACTTGGCTAACTAATGAAGTTGTTAATATTTTTAATACCTTTATTGGGGCTATTTCGGCGATGATAATGGCATTAATTTACCAAAGTATCTTTGTTTAATTATTCACTAAAATCAAAATATCTGTAGGTTGGGTTGACGCGAGTAAACCCAACATGATTATTTTATTTTTGTCATCGTGCTTACAGATTTTAAAATACCTATCAGTTAAAATCCTTGAGATATTCCCCGCTGATTAAGTATATATTTAATTTATCAAATCTTCATGATTGCTAAATATCATTCTCTACTGTTTTCTCTATTATTTAATGGAAAGTCCTATAGATGTTTTAGTTTTATTTTCAGAATTACTTCATGGAATCTGCAACTTTTCTAACTGTAAATAACCAAGAAATCGCCCTAGCTGAAGTAGTAAAGTACCTACAGATATCGGGTAGACTAGGAAATTTTATTAATGATGTACTGCGTCAGCACATAATTGAACAAGAAATTAATACCAGGACAGATATTGAGATTAGTTCGGCATTAATTGAACAGACAATTATTGATTTTCGGCTCAAAAATCAACTAACTGACCAGCAAAAGTTTCAAGAATGGTTAATAAATAATGGTACAGATTATACAACCTTTCATACATCTATCACCTTTAGCTTTCAATTAGAAAAACTCAAAGCATTGGTGACAGAATCGAAATTACCAGAATACTTTATTGAAAGAAAGATTTACTTAGATAGAGTTGTACTTTCACGAATTTTAGTTGATAGTCGAGAATTAGCAGAAGAACTACAAACTCAAATTGAAGAAGGTGCTAGTTTTGAACAATTAGCAAAAGAGTATTCATTAGCAGATGAAAAAGTATTTAATGGCATGATGGGACCAATTAGTCGGGGAACTATACCGGATATTTTACGTGCGGCTGTAGATGCAACTGTCCCCGGAAAATTGATAAATCCCATAGAAATAGAAGGGCGTTTTGCATTATTTAGATTAGAACAAATTCTCCCAGCATCCTTAGAAGATCCCCAATTAAAACAATCACTACAAAATGAATTATTTGAAAAATGGCTAGGGGAGAAAATTCAAAATCTCACGGTCAAAATTCAAGTTAATTAAAAACTATAAATCAGCAATCTTCACGAATAAATGTGTTAAACAATCTATCTTGGAATCAACCACCGCTATCTTGGCTAAATGCGGAAGAACAAAGCGAATTAAAACAGCAAGCGGAAATTCGTAATTACAAACTTGGTGAGAAAATTTGGTCGCCAGAAATAGGAGGTGAACAGTTTTTAATTATCACTGGTAAAGTGCGTTTACGAGAAGAAGGAGAAAATAAAACTGTAGCCACTTTACAAACAGGAAATTGGTTTGGTGACTGTCAAGAATTATTTACTAATTGTAAAGCTGTAGCTGCTAGTAAGGAAGTAGTAGTAGTCTGTTGGAATTTAGAGGTGTGGAAAAAGTTTTTAAATCCTCAAGTTGATGAATTTTGGAAAAATTCAACGAATCAAGAGGAGAAAAAAATCGTTTTACCAGTTACTAACTCTCGCATTTCTGCACCTACTTTCACACCTCCCCAACCAATAATTTCCCATTATCCCTTTGTAGGAAGTGGGAATACAGGTGCTGCCTGTTTAACAATGGTAGCGCAACATTTACAAAATCCTGTGCAGTTGGAATGGGTACAACGTCAATTGCGGGGACAAAAGCCAGAAAATCTAGTAGAAGCAGCAGAAAAATTAGGGTTAGTATTGCGGAAATTGCAGGTTAATTGGAGTGAATTACGTCAATTATCTTTTCCGGCTTTATTGTTGTGGAATCAAGATAATCAAGAAAGTGAGAACCAATTAAATAGCCAATTAAATTGGGTTGTAGCATATCAGATGAAAGGTAATTATTTAATTATTGCCAATCCCCAAAATCCTGATTATATTTGTGAACAATTACCTCAATCTGTAGTAGAAAATTATTGGGATGGTAGATTATGGCAAGTTGAATTAATTTCCCAACAAGAGAAATTTAATTTAGGTTGGTTTACCCCCGCAGTGTGGAAATATCGGGGATTATTAGGTGAGGTTTTATTAGCTTCATTTACTTTACAATTATTAGGTTTAGCTTCACCATTAATTACCCAAGTTATCATTGATAAAGTCATGGTACAGGAGAGTTTAGCCACCTTAGATGTGATGGCGATCGCTCTCTTGTTAGTGGCGACGTTTGAATGTATTCTAGGTATTCTGCGGCTATTCATATTTACCCATACTGCACGGCGGTTAGATTTAAGTTTATCAGCCCAACTTTTTCGCCATTTAATGCGTTTACCATTGGCTTATTTTGAGTCGCGGAGGGTGGGAGATACAGTAGCTAGAGTTCAGGAATTAGAACAAATTCGTCAATTTCTCACAGGTACAGCTTTAACAGTAATTCTCGACAGTATCTTTGCTATAGTTTACCTGGGATTGATGTTTTATTATAACATTCCTCTCACATTTGTAGCCCTAGCGGTATTACCTTTATTTGCGACTTTAACGATTATTGCCACACCAATTTTGCGAAATTGGTTAAATGAAACCTTTAATCGCAGTGCAGACAGTCAATCATTTTTAGTAGAGACAATTACCGGCATTCATTCAGTTAAAGCCCATGCGGCTGAACCAATAGCTAGAGAACGGTGGGAAGGCTTATTTGCCCGCTTTATTCGCACCAGTTTTAAAGCTTCGACCACATCCAATATTAGTAGTAATATCGGTGATTTTCTGACTAAATTTTCCACCTTAATCATCCTATGGTTTGGGGCGAAATTAGTCATTGATCATCAACTTACCATTGGGCAATTAATCGCCTTTCAAATGTTATCGGGAAGAGTGACCAGCCCCTTATTAAGGCTAGTACAACTGTGGCAAAATCTCCAACAAGTGCTATTATCAGTAGATAGAATTGGTGATATTCTGAATGCCGCCCCAGAAACAGAAGCAGGAACAGGTTTAGTATTACCACCCCTGAAAGGAGAAATTAATTTTGAACAGGTATTTTTTCGTTATTCTGCTAACACCGAACCAGTATTAAAAGGAATTTCCTTTCATGTTAAACCAGGGCAATTTATAGGTATTGTTGGTCGTAGTGGTTCAGGGAAAAGTACCCTTTCTAAACTTTTGCAAAGACTATATCAAATTGAATCAGGGCGCATATTAATTGATGGATTTGATATTAAAAGTGCTGACCTAGCATCTTTAAGACAACAAATTGGCGTAGTTCTCCAAGAAGACTTTTTATTTAACGGTTCAATCTTAGAAAACATCACCTTAGGAAATGCAGATATTAGTGCGGAAAAAGTTATAGAAGCCGCGAGATTAGCAGTAGCCCATGACTTCATTAGTCAATTACCCTATGGTTACGAAAACAACGTTGGTGAACGAGGTACAGCATTATCAGGAGGACAAAGACAAAGAATTGCATTAGCAAGATTATTTCTCACTTCTGCACCTCTTCTCATATTAGATGAAGCCACCAGTGCCTTAGACAGTGAAACCGAACAACAAGTTTTAAAAAACCTGAAAAACGTCTCTTCCAACCGGACAGTTTTTTTAATTGCCCACCGTTTTGCCCCCCTCAAACGTGCAGATTTAATATTAGTCATGGAAAAAGGAATTATCGCCGAACAGGGAACACATTTAGAGTTATTAAAACAAAAAGGTTTGTACTGGTCCCTATATCAAAAACAACAGACCAATATTTAAACCAGAACCTAATTCCTCTCTGCGACTCTGCGTGAAAAAACCTAATTTAATAAATCTAGACCCAAAGCAACAGCACCCCATAAAGGTGCATCATCACCCAACAATGCCCGGACAATTTCAAAATTCACCTCTGGTAATGCGGTTTCTCTGGCTACTTTTCGCACCGCAGCCCAAAAATTATCACCCGCTTTAGTCACACCACCACCTAAAACAAAGCGTTGGGGATTCATAAGATTGGCTACATTACCAATACCTACTCCCAAAGCCCACGCCCCCCTATATAATACCTCTTGGGCGATTTCATCTCCGTAGGATGCGGCAGCGCTGACGACTTTTCCCGTGAGTAAATCCAGATTATTACCGATCAAATACCTAAGTATTTCTCCTCTGGCTTTACCCTCAGCGCTGGGTAGTTCTTTTTCCAGCATTTCTCGCGCATTTTGTGCCATGTAAGGGCCAGAAGCCAACCGTTCTACACATCCTCGTTTGCCACATAAGCATAATGGACCTCTAGGATCTACTACTATATGACCAATTTCCCCTGCCATGCCCAATGCACCTCGCCAGAGTTTGCCATTAATTATCCAACCTCCGCCAACACCTGTACTAATGGTAATATAAAATAAGCTATCATATCCTTGTCCAGCCCCAAAGCGATATTCACCGATGGCTGCAACATTAGCATCATTATCTATACTCACAGGTACATTATAATCTTCCTCAAATAGTTGTTTGAGAGGAACATTTTCCCACCCCGGAACATGATGAGATAGTCTCACTAAACCTGTGGTTGCGTCCACTGGACCACCAAAGCTGATACCAATAGCATCCGGTTTATTTCCTTTTAACACAGATTTGATGAGCGATCGCATAATTTCTAAATCACTCAAAGCATCCGCATTTGCAGGAGAAAACCGTGATTCATGATACAACCACTCTCTAGTACCAGCCTTAACTGTCGCTGCTGCTAATTTTGTGCCGCCAAAATCCAAAGATAAGATTAATGTCATATAATTAAACAATAGGGGTCTAGGAAACAACTATCAACCATTCACCATTATTACTTAATCATAATTTTTTTGTAGTGCATTAGGAAACCATCTTCACAGCCCGGATCTAAAATATTTCTGGTATTTTGGGATTAATTATCCTTGTAACATATATATAACTTAATTTATTACATTTATAAATACAATCATAGTGATGCTAAATTTTTGTTAACTTATGTATATTTGAGATTGTAGTAAGGACTTTAGTCCTGAGACTTGGTTTTTTTCAAAAATTATTGAGAATTTTTTGCAATATAGATAAATTCAGTTATAATTTATATAACTTAAAAGTTAGTGAATGTATGCTACTGGGTATACAGACAAAAGATAGGATTTTTTATTTAGATAGTTGAGGAAAAACATCATTTAGGAGTCGAGACAAAAGATTAGAAATGCTGGTCAAAATAGATATAAAGTATAAAAAATATTATATAAATTCTCTCGATACAATGTAAAAAATCTATATTTGAGATGATTACATTTTTGATAACAGAATTTATTTAGCCGGAAAAACTTGAAAAAATGAGAATATTATCAAGTGTCTACCTAAATTCCTGCTAACAATTGTCCATAAAATCCATCCTTGAGTAAGTGTAAATGAATAAATTTTTTTGTGCTGATAATTCACGACAACTACAAGAAGATATCATTGGTACTGCTACCAACTACCAAACCTATATTTTAGTAGAATGTCCTACACCCTGGACCTATGAAGCCTTCAATTCCAAATGGGTTCCCGACAACTTACGGATTTTAGTAGAAGAAGTCAAACGTGCTAAAATGCCAATTTGCTTTCTCCTAATTGCTAATGATCAATCCCATAGAGTTAAAGAGACAACCTTGTTAATTTATCAGCAGCAAAAGGGATTAATCAAAGGATACAGTAAACAAGAATTTAAACTACCGAATATTGAAAAAGCAGCGGGAGTTATTAGTAAATGGTTAGCAGGTTTTAATACTGATTATGAAATAGAATCTCCTGGCATGAGAGATATATTAATATGTACTCATGGTAGCCATGATCAATGTTGTGCGAGATATGGTAATCCTTTTTATTTTTATGCTCAAAATACAATTTCTGACTTACGATTAAATCAGGTGAGAATTTGGAAATCCAGCCATTTTGGTGGTCATAGATTTGCTCCCACAGCCATAGATTTTCCCCAAGGAAGATATTATGGGATTCTTGATCAAAATACCTTTCCATCAATTCTTAACCATAGTGGGGATATAGAATGCTTCCATAAAATTTATCGTGGTTGGGGAATATTGCCTAATCCTTTGCAAATTTTGGAAAAAGAACTTATACTCCGTTTAGGATGGGATTGGTTTAATTATAAAGTAGCAGGTAAGATACTAGAAAAGAGTTTAGATAATCAGACAATTTTGGGTGAGTTAAGTTTTGAACAACCCTCTGGGACACTCTACACTTACCAAGCCAAACTTGTAAAAGATCATGTAAAAACACAAAAGCTGAAAGTTTCTTGTCATGCTTCAGAAGAAGTAGTATGTATGAAATATGCTGTATCTAATCTTTGGTTAGTAGCTAAAAAAGTGGCAACTTATAGTTAAAATATCATTGTGACTATACCCATACCCCCGACTTCTTAAACAAGTCGGGGATGTACTTTAAATTAAGGAATATCTAGCAATTGTCTCAACAGCATTTGATCATCTAATTTAGCTTTTAAACGACCTTTTTCCACATCACGAATCCAGCTTTGGCTTTTTTCCATTAACTTAGCTAATTCCCTTTGGGAAAGGTTCATTCTTTTGCGTCCTTCTATCACTTGTTCCCCTAGCAAATTATCTGTTTGTTGATGATTGCTTTTAGCTTTAGTAGTGCGACGTTGTTTCTTATCTGATTCTGAATGCTTTTCCCAATCTGGAGGCAGTTCAAAAGCTAAAATTCGGGCATTCAGGAGCAAATTCCATTTACCACGGGGTCCACTATCTGTGAGACGATTTTCACCACTACCGTCATTAATCCAAAATTCTAAAGCTTGATCAGGATCTTCAGGAATATCAACTAATTTAGCCCACAAAGGTTGAATTTCTGGGGGATAGGTGACAGGATCAAATAATGGTTTAATTCCATAATGATTGAGAACTTCTAAATCATTTTCATAGGCTTTAAGTAGGCGTTTGCGCTCTTCCCTATATCTAGAAGCCTGAGCCACTTTTTCCTCACCATAGGCAACACGCAACAAGGTAGGAATAGTGATGCGTTGTTCCCTACCCATTTTAGTTTTAAATAATAACCAAAGCATAAGTCTAACAGCGCCTTCATGTTGTTGCCACAAACTCATAACCGTGGTTAATAAGGTTTTAGGAAGGCTGCCATATTGATAAAATGCAGTGCGTTCTTTACATCCTTGTCTGTTGCAAAAATGTTGAGTCCAAATTCCAGCTTTGATTGTAAATGTTAGGCCAATCAAATATTTACAACCTTGATCATCTTCTTGAAAATGGTGTTGAGTATCTATCAAATTCCAGAGATAACTATCTTTAATAGCAAAACTGGGAACTCTACCTTGTTGCGGCCAGTCAATAGAAACCATGAGAGAACAAGTTTGATAAACGATATTCTTGATTAAACCGAGTTTGGTACTTTTGCTGAGATCCTTACGTTTTTCCAAGCCCAAATACTGTTCAATTTGTCGTTCATCAATGGTAAATTCTTCTTGCCAAGGTTGATCTAAGGCTGTGATTTGAGCCGCAAAAATCAGATGAATACAAGCAGCACGAATATCTAAATAATCAATTGCTTGTAAACTATTATTAGTGCGGTTATTAACTGGAAATAGGTTTTGAATTTGAAAAGAAATTGTCCCTTTTCCTTGATTAACTGCGCGGCTGTAATGCCAATTACCTTCTTGATTTTTTTCCCATGGTAAAGATGTCCGTTGTGCTAATAGATTACAGGCTTCCCAGATAACTATTGCTGAAGCAAAGGGGTTATTCTTACCATTAGAAAATAAATCGGAACTGGTAGCATCTCGTGGTTCAATTTTGCATCTTCCTTTTTTTGCCTGTATAGGTATAGGGGCATTTGTTGGACAAGCAATTACGCATTGTGGTTGTGAATAATGACCATCACAATTATTGCAAAGGACAGGATCAACCCAATATTCATCATCTTCGATTTTGATTGCACCCGTAGGACATAGGGGTCGGCAGTTGTCACATCCCACGCAATTGTTATTAGGAATTATATGCGGCATAGGAGGTCTTCCTACTTTAATCGTTGAGATGTTTGGCTCAAGTCTCCCCTTACAGAAATTTTTAGATAAATGAACTACATTTAGATTTGGTTTCGCGCCATCACTCTTAGTGATCTCGAAGAGTAGACGCTAAGAAGCAAAGGCGCGAAGGAGGAAGGAGATTAAATACATAAGAACTGCTATAATGTGTCCTTTTGATTCATAATTTGCTACCCAATTACCTCTATAACGAGAAGATATTTTTCTCCTCTGATTAATTACTTATAGGGTTGATGAAGCCAGATTTTGTAGCTATTGATATTTGACAAGGTTAGGCTTTATTACTTCTTCATTAACTATAAATTTCATAAAGATTTGAATAAGATTGTTCAGTATGAGCTTGGCGGAATTTCTTAATATTTACCTAGATATTTATTGTGATAATGTTTATGCTGGGCTATAGGAATTAGTCTAAATGTTTTTCATGAACATCTTGAGGAGTTAGGCACAAAATGGTTCAAAAATGAAGTAAATTATTTGTTTAACTTTTTTAAATTTGTATTTATAAATACCATGAAGATGATATTTTTATCTAACTAAAAAATATTCGCAAATGGCTAGTCATTTAAGTTAATAATTAGTTGAAATAATTGATAATAATTTCTATTAATTAAGGTATTTTTTGGCTAATTGACTCAGGTTTATTGAGAAAATAAATTTAAACACAATCTTGGAAAACTTTGGTTAATAAGCCTTTTATCTAACAAGACAGTGAAAATTTATCAATAAGTCTTACTATTTAATAGTAATAAGTAACTAAAAATAAATAATATTGTTTAGCAAGTCATCAAAATTTGACAAAAAAGTTAATTTTTGTGATTGAAAAAATTAAATATTAGGGTAGTATGAAGATTAAAGGACTAACTAACATCTAGCTAAAATTGCTGAGGTTTTATTCATGGCTACATTAACAGGATTGACTTTTGGAGGTACTGCTTGGACTCCTAAATTTGCTCAAGAAATTGACAAAGATAAATGTATTGGTTGTGGCAGATGTATGAAAGTTTGTGGTCATAAAGTTTTGGGCTTAATGGCTTTGAACGAAGAAGGTGAATTTGTAGAAGATGAAGATGATGAGGAAATTGAACGGAAAGTAATGGTTGTTATTAAGCCAGAAAACTGTATTGGTTGTGAAGCTTGTTCTCGGATTTGTCCCAAGAATTGTTACAGTCATACCACTTTAGACCAATAACATTTTGGGTGATTTTTAAACAGTTGATTTTTGTCATTCTCAGCAAGGTAACTAGAGGGTAATCTCGATATTTACAGAATTTATTTGAAAAGTTCAAGGTAAACAGAAACGTAAATCGTTAATTGTTATTATCTAAATAATCATACTTGCTAGTATTTTTTCTACTTATATTTGGCTTATGAAAATATTAATTCTCAGATCCTCGATTTTTTCAAGAAGTCGGGGATTTTGTGGTTATCAATATGAAAAAATATGGAAGTTTAGCCATTTTTTGCTAGTTACAAGTTAAAACAGTAATAGTGAAAAATAAAAAGATGATTCCCTCTGTAGAAGAGAATTATTGATCTATAGAAACAAAGTCTATCTTCACTGACTATTGTTTTATTACTGTT
This sequence comes from Anabaena sp. CRKS33, assembly GCA_001672075.1. Lineage (GTDB taxonomy): Bacteria > Cyanobacteriota > Cyanobacteriia > Cyanobacteriales > Nostocaceae > Dolichospermum. The sequence goes on along the minus strand of LJOT01000070.1, from coordinate 3,497 downwards.
TACAAAGCAGGTAGCATTTATGCAAAAAGTTCCTGTTTCGCTGTGGACACTGTTAGCTGGGATGATCATAGCCCCTATCAGTATTTGGATTGGTCAAAATCATCATTTATTACCGGAAGCAGCATCGCAACAAGCGCCTTTGGTAGATGGTTTTTTCAATATCATGTTTACAATTGCAGTTGCCCTTTTCTTAGTTGTTGAAGGGACAATTCTGCTGTTTCTAGTTATCTACAGACGACGAAAAGGAGATAATTCCGATGGTGTAACTGTAGAAGGTAACTTGAGTTTAGAGATTTTTTGGACAGCAATTCCTACGGTAATTGTGATCTTTTTAGGCATTTACAGCGTTGATATTTATAACCAAATGGGTGGTTTTGGTGTGGGTAGTCATCCTCACCATGGGTCAACAACTGCTATGAATGTTAGTCATACAACTAATATTGGTATTGGTGAAAATCCTCAAACCAAAAATAAACCTGCTGATTTAGTTGTAGATGTCAAAGGCATCCAATTTGCGTGGTTATTTAATTATCCTGTAAGTGGTGTTTCTGCTGGAGAATTGCACGTTCCCGTGGGTACTGATGTGCAATTAAATTTATCCGCAGATGATGTAATTCACTCTTTTTGGGTTCCCCAATTTCGTCTCAAACAAGATGCTATTCCTGGTGTTCCTACTCAATTGCGATTTACAGCTACAAAAACTGGTACTTATCCAGTAGTTTGTGCAGAATTATGTGGTGGTTATCATGGTTCAATGCGGACACAGGTAATTGTCCATGAACGAGAAGATTTTGATGCTTGGATGAGTGAAAATCAAATTGCTGAACATCAAGAGATAAATCATGCAGTGGCTGTGAATTTAGAGAATTTATCCCCATCAGAATTTCTAGCCCCCTACACTCAGAATTTAGATGTAACTCCCGCAAATCTTGAGTCATTAGCCCATCAATTTTAGATTTTAGATTTTGGATTTTAGATTGATTCTTGTCTAAAATTTTGGATATTGAATCATCCAAATCGAAGTTTAAAATCTGAAATTCAGTCGTTAGTAATTATTAGCTAATAACTGAAAACTGACAAAAGACAACCAACAAAAATATGACACAAGTAGATTTTCCAGTTAATCCCCCACCAAATGAAAATCAAGCACCAACGCTGCTAAATACTCATAGTTCCCATCCCACAGCGTGGAAAGTTAGAGATTATTTCACATTTAATACCGATCACAAAGTTATTGGTATTCAATACTTGGTGACAGCCTTTGCATTCTATCTCATTGGTGGGTTAATGGCGATCGCAATTCGCACGGAATTAGCCACACCAGACTCGGATTTTATTGATCCAAATCTCTACAATGCCTTCATGACAAATCATGGAACAATCATGATTTTCCTATGGATTGTACCCAGTGCCATTGGTGGATTTGGTAACTATCTAGTTCCCTTAATGATGGGCGCTAGAGATATGGCTTTTCCTAAATTAAATGCGATCGCTTTTTGGTTAAATCCAGTCGCTGGATTATTACTATTACTAAGTTTTTTCTTTGGTGGTTCTCAATCTGGTTGGACCGCTTACCCACCATTAAGTTTAGTTACCGCCAACAACGCCCAAAGTTTATGGATTTTATCCATTGTTTTAGTTGGAACTTCTTCAATTTTAGGTTCTATTAACTTTGTCATCACCATTTTGATGATGAAAGTTCCCAGCATGAAATGGGATCAAGTTCCCCTATTTTGTTGGGCAATTCTAGCAACTTCCATTCTCGCACTTTTATCTACTCCAGTATTAGCAGCAGGTTTAATCTTGCTGTTATTTGATATTAATTTCGGGACATCTTTTTTCAAACCAGACGCAGGTGGTAATGTCGTTATTTACCAACATTTATTCTGGTTTTATTCCCACCCGGCAGTTTATTTAATGATTCTGCCGATTTTCGGAATTATGTCCGAAATTATTCCCACCCACGCCCGAAAACCGATTTTTGGTTATAAAGCCATTGCCTTTTCCACCGTTGCTATTTGCGTCGTTGGTTTATTCGTTTGGGTACACCATATGTTTACCAGTGGTACACCTGGATGGATGCGGATGTTCTTCACCATTTCCACACTCATAGTAGCAGTCCCCACTGGTGTAAAAATATTTGGTTGGGTAGCGACCCTCTGGGGCGGAAAAATCCGCTTTACCAGCGCCATGTTATTTGCTATCGGTTTACTTTCCATGTTCGTCATGGGCGGTTTAAGCGGTGTCACCATGGGAACAGCCCCCTTTGATGTTCACGTTCACGATACTTATTACGTAGTTGGCCATTTTCACTACGTTCTATTTGGTGGTTCAGTCTTTGGGATTTATGCAGGTATCTATCACTGGTTTCCCAAAATCACCGGGAGAATGATGAACGAAACCTGGGGACGAGTTCATTTTATACTTACATTCGTCGGTACAAACCTGACATTCCTACCCATGCACAAACTGGGTTTACAAGGAATGCCCCGCCGAGTTGCCATGTATGACCCCCAATTTGCCAGCCTAAACCAGTTGTGTACCATTGGGGCAATCCTTTTAGGTATTTCCGTCATTCCCTTCGCTTTAAACGCCATTTACAGTTGGCAAAAAGGCGAAATTGCCGGTGATAACCCCTGGGAAAGTTTAACTTTAGAATGGACAACCAGTTCCCCACCCATTATTGAAAACTGGGAAGTTTTACCAGTTGTTACCCATGGACCCTATGACTACGGACATCACCAGGAAGAATCATCGGTGACAGAAGCTATCAGTTAAAACCCGGAGGTATGCAGAGGTCTTTCACGCCTTTGCACCTTTGCGTAAGACGAGAAAAAATTTACCAGGAAAATAATATGACTGCAATTACACCCAGTGAACATCATGGCAACGGACATGAAGAACATCCAGATTTACGAGTGTGGGGTTTAATCACATTTCTTGCTTCTGAATCTTTGATGTTTGGTGGATTTTTCGCCACCTATTTGTTTTTTAAAGGGACGACAGCAGTTTGGCCACCAGAAGGAACAGAAGTAGAATTATTTATCCCTGCCATTAACACTATCATCCTCGTTTCTAGCAGTTTTGTCATTCATTTTGGTGATGTGGCAATTAAAAGAAATAGTGTGGGCTGGATGCGGTTTTGGTATTTTATCACTGCCATTATGGGTGCTGTATTCCTAGCTGGTCAGGTTTATGAATACATGAATTTAGGCTATGGATTTACTACCAATGTTTTCTCAAATTGCTTTTATTTAATGACAGGTTTTCACGGATTGCACGTCTTTGTAGGACTGTTATTAATTTTAGGAGTATTATGGCGTTCTTTCCGTCGTGATCATTATTCTGCTACTAAACATACTGGCATAGAAATGGCGGAAATTTACTGGCACTTTGTTGATATCATTTGGATTATTCTCTTTACTTTGGTCTATCTTCTCAATATTTTGTAAAAATGGATTGTGAGTAATTCCCAATTACGAATTACTCATATTCTT
>LJOT01000345.1 GCA_001672075.1 Anabaena sp. CRKS33 | reverse complement strand
AGGATGTTGTGTTTGTACTCGTTTACGGTGGGAGTCTAATCTTTCTCCTAATTCTCGGATTTTCTGTTTTTGTTCTGGTGTAGGATTTGGGAAAGGGAAAGGATCAAAACAAATAGATTTTACATAAACAGGTGTTGGTCCAAGTTGTGCGCCACGAGCTAACGCCCAATTAACATGAATACAGCTTGAAAGAACTGCAAGATAGTAAGCATCTTCAAGAGCTATTACTATCAATTTATGATCTGGGCGAATATCAGATGAAACAAAAAAGAAGTTTCGATATTTACTCACTTCTAACGTAACAATATAGCGAGTTAAATTATTAATTGCTAAACGTAGTCCTAGTTTATCTCTACCAAAACGCCACCACTTTGTCCGACTTCCAGAATCTCGAATTTGATCACGTTGTGGTTTCACGTATTCAAGTAAATGTTGAAAAGCTAAAGGTGCTTTTTTTCTAGCATCTGATTCAGTAAGAGGATAAAAATCTATAACCCAATCTGTCAATACACCGTTTATCAAATCTCTTCCAGATAAAAACGGATGACATACTTCAGATTCTATTTGTTTAAGTTTGTCTTTATCAACAAGAAATCCTTTACCAAAAAGAACAAGTCCAACTGAACAAATAGAACTATTAGCTTTTAGAAATACTGCTTCATCAAGTCTTATACCCCCACGAAGATTTGGATGTATACAACTAACACTTTGATATTCTAAAGTTACATTTGCTCCATCATCACCTTGCCAATTTTCATTAACAACACGAACAATAGTTAGTTTTTGTCTGTCTCTTTTACCAACAACAGTCATTGCTATTCTTACAGCCGCACCTCCCTCAGTATCTACCCAAGGATGATCAGGAATAGCCCATAAAATCTCATATTCAGAATTATCTTTAATGCTTTCAGAGATAACCTGTCTATTAAGTAATTGAGTAATACTGTTAGTTGTAATAAACCCAAAGCGATTTAATTTATTATTCTGTTTGATCAAATTTATCGCACAAAACCACCAATACATAACAAAATCTGCACCATCTGGCATAGATGGATAAGCCTGAAATAGAGATTCTAAATATTCATCTCCAAGTGCAGCCCTTCGTCGTGATTTTCCAATAAAAGGAGGATTAGAAACAATATAATCTGCATTTGGCCATATAGCAGAACGAGGATGAAGATAACGATAAATAGGAACTTGATCACTCGGATCTGGAACATCTTCCCCCGTCACAGAATGCTTGATCATTTTTCCTCCCCAGCGCGTTTTTACCTGACCCGTTTTAGTATCAATATCTAACTCCTTCCCATCATAATCTAACACCGCATCACGATGTTCAATATTATGAAAATCCTGTAAAATCGGTTCTGGTGGTGGTGTACTTCCATAGCGTTGAAAATGCCATTGTAAATAACCAATCCAAATTACTAACTCTGCAATAGCGGCCGCTCTAGGATTAATTTCAATCCCTAAAAATTGCGACGGATTTACCTGTTTTCTTCCTGCTAAACGCGGATCAAATTCCTCTAATAAATTCGTTGTTACCTCTCCCAAAACATCCAGCAACCGCGTCTGTACTTCTTGCTCCAATGTCTTTAATAAATCTAATGTTACATACAAGAAATTACCCGAACCACAAGCAGGGTCAAGAATACGAATTTGTTGTAATTTCTCTAAAAATCCCCGAATCTCATGTTCAGCTTTTTCTATTTGTGTCTTTGTCGGTTTTTGCTGTGTTTCTTTCAGGGTTAAAAAGCGATTAACCTCCGATTCCACTAATAACCATTCTGACCGCAAAGGTTCTATGACTACGGGACGCACTAACCGCTCAACATAGGATCGGGGTGTGTAATGCGCTCCTAAACTTTTCCGTTCTTTACTATCTAAAGCTCGTTCTAATAATGTGCCAAAAATCGCCGGTTCTACTTCAGTCCAATCTTTATTTGCGGCTTCATACAGCACTTCTAACTGTTCTTTGGGTAAATCAAAAGCTGTTGCATGAGCAAAAAAGCTGCCGTTAAATTGGGGAATTTCATCAAAGTTAAATTCTCCCCCAGTATTCATCACTTTCCACAGTCTTTCAATCTGGGTTTTAAATGTCTTGGGTTCAACCAACCAACGTTCTTTTAAAGCCTTAGTAAAAACTTCTCCTGGCAATAATTTCACATCTTCTGCAAACATGGTAAAAATGCAGCGCATGAGAAAATTTGCCACTTCTTTCGGTTCGTATCCTTGTTTTTCTAACCACCGCGCTAATTTAGCTAAGGTATCCGCAACTTCTCTTGTTACCCGCGCTCGATATTTTTCCGGGTTTAAACTTTGCGGATCATTAAATATAGCAACAAAGCGATTAAATACTTTCTCGTTTAAAAGCTGATCAAGATCAATTTTTTCCCGCGCTCCATAACCACCATAGTTACCACTAAAACTCATCCATATTTCAAAATGTGAACCAATATCACAGGTAATTAAAAAGGGAGGTTTACTTGGTAGAAAAGGTGTATAGCTTTGTGCTTGATAAAAGGCCTTTTCCATGGCTATATCGTAGGTTTTTGTCCCTCGTTTGGCTGTACCCCGTTTATTTGCGTTTCCCCCTTGTTTGGCTTCAATTAAAAAATGTCCTTCTTTATAGAAGTCTGCAAAGTTTGTGGTAACTCCATCTTTGTTAAAAATTTTGATATCTTTATCAAAACAATAGCGATCGCCTGGTATACTACCTTTAGGTAATGGACGCTCTACCCCCAAGGCTTCACAAAGTTCTAAAAAGAAACCCTGATAATTTGCTCTCTCGTTCCCCTGAGAACCTTTCCACTTTTGCAGAAATATTTCTACTCGTTGACAATCTTCACTTTTCATGGCAAGATAGAATATTGAATATTAATTATCTATTTTCAGATATTTTCAGACTCAGAATTTACAATATCTACCAAAAAACTGGGCTTTTACACAATTCATAAGTTTTATTTATCTAAATACAATTTTAAATAAGTTTTTTTGAAAAAAATTTTTTATTTTTAGGGTTCGGGGTGCTTTCGGCGTGGTATTATAGTCATATAAATATAATGGAGTGTGAGCAAAATTTTACTGAGGGACGCATTCCCATTATTACAATATCACACCGCGCGGCACAAGTCAACCCCCCCGACAAAAAAAGAAAATATTTTACAAAAATTTAAACTTTGAAGTAGTTCACTGTATTTTCTTCCTACCTCCGTGTCCTCCGTGTCCTCTGTGGTTAGTTAATCTAGGGCTTGCTGATAGCGTAGCGTGGCGTTAGCCATATAAACCTAAAACCATTTATTAACAAAGGGTTTCGCGGATTTTTACCACAAAAAAGTGCAAGATATTGGCTAATGGTGTCTCAAAATGAATTGCATTTTTCTTTGTCGGATTTGGAAAATTGAGGATATCCAAACAGTTAAAACTGTAACCTGTAACCTGTAACCTGTTCCCTGTTCCCTGTTCCCTGTTCCCTGTTCCCTGTCACCTGTCACCTGTCACCTGTCACCTGTCACCGTGGCGTAGCACCTGTCACCTGTTCCCTGTAACCTGTTCCCTGTTCCCTGTCACCGTGGCGTAGCACCTGTCACCGTGGCGTAGCACCTGTCACCTGTTCCCTGTTCCCTGTTCCCTGTTCCCTGTTCCCTGTTCCCTGTTCCCTGTTCCCTGTTCCCTGTTCCCTGTTCCCTGTTCCCTGTT
>LJOT01000344.1 GCA_001672075.1 Anabaena sp. CRKS33 | reverse complement strand
GCCGCTTTCCCGAAATTCTCTGTGATACCAAGTAATCTTGGATAGCTTGAGCGCATTCAACACATTCCAGATTCTTATATTTGGCAATAATTTCTTTAACTTTGTAGATTTGCTCAATACTAATTGGAATCAAGTTTTCTCCTAAAGAGTCAAAGATAAGTGGTTATTTTATCACTAAAGCGATTGCTGCGGATCACTTCCCCACATCCCCAAAAAGCGAACTGCTTGCAGCAGCGCAACGCTTACGCACTCCCACACCCCAAAACAGCGATCGCTCATCCCCACATATCCAAACAGAGATCGCACTCCCAACAGCCCAAAAGCGATCGCACTTCCACATCCCAAAAGCGATCGCATCCCCACATCCCTAAAAGCGATCGCATTCCCAACATCCCAAACAGCGATCGCATCCCCACATCTCCAACAGCGATCGCACTCCCACATCCCAAAACAGCGATCGCACTCCCACATCCCAAAACAGCGATCGCACTCCCAACCCCAAAAGCGATCGCATCCCCACATCCCCAAAAAGCGATCGCCTCCCCACACCCCAAAAAGCGATCGCTCTCCCAAACATTCCCAAATTTTACAACAAACAATCGTAAAACTCCTTAAACGTACATTATAATTATAATGTCTGTGTGTTTTGCCTAAATGCTTGGACTAAATCAGTACGGTATAACCTGTATCAAATTTTAGCACTTGATAAATGCAAAAGATTAAAAACTTTATATTGTTAATTATAGGAATGTAAAAATGTTTCTTTTCTACCATAGTCAACAAAGTGCTACTAATGCCAATAATTATAAAGGGCAGTTATTTGAACAACTTATGAGTAGATACCTAAATGCTACTGGCTATGATGTCAAACTCAATCAAAAAAAACATAGCTTAGAATATGACTTAGAGGGTGTTCAGAGGATTAACAAGTTCAAAGTATTAGGTGAAGCTAAAGCACAAAAGCAGAAACAAGGTGAAAATCCATTCACACATTTTTGCGCTAAATATATACCTCAAAAAATACTTGATCCGCAATTATCGGGGCTATTTTTATCTATTAGTCCTATTACCAAAGACTCAGAAGATTACTACAACTCCCTTAGGGATTTCAAATTCAACCTTGATGTTTATACAGGAAAAGAACTATTTGAAAAAGTTAGGAAAGAATTACAACTACCTGAACCATACACACTGGCTAAACAAATTGAAGACAGAGGTTTATTTCCACTAAATTGCAATATGTTAGCTACTGACAATGGGATCTTTATGGTTCAATTTGTAGCTACTTCTAAATCTAGTGAACCTTCCCTATTTGCTTTATTTAGAGAAAATGGTACTTTATTATCTGATGAGAAGTATTCACTATCACTCAAAGAGCATATATCTGAACTATCAGGATTAGATCCTATTATAGATGATCACAGTCAATTTACCCAGCAAATTGATAAAGATAAACATATTATTCGTAAAGGGTTATCTCTTAGTAAAAGTTGGACAGATTATAGATTACCAGCAGCACCAGATTTTTTTGTAGGTAGGCAAACATTAGTTGATAGAATCAATGAACATTTAGAATTGAGTAATAAATCAAATATTATTCAAATTAAAAGTCGTTCTGGTGTCGGCAAAAGTTCATTTCTTGCATATATCAATAGTAAATTTGAAAAAAAAGGTCATATTTTAGAGTTACATGATGCCAGAAATATTAAATCTATTATTCATCTGTTTAGTGTAATTAAAAGATTTACAGATTCACCTTCAACACCTTGTGATATGAGAGAAGTTGAACAACAACTTCAGTCCTTAGCTGGTAAGTTAACAAATAACCAGTTTGCTATATTTATGGTAGATCAATTTGAATCTACATTTAGTAATTCAGATTTATTTGACGCTTATGAACATCTAATACAGATTGTTGCTGAGTTGAGATCGAATATATTTTTATTTATAGCCAGAAAATCCGATTTACTAACAACTTACGATGATAAAAAAATTGACTTAGGGATCATTTATCAACTTTCTCACCCATACGAGTTACAAGATTTATCACCTGTTGAAGCCGCAGAATTAATCAATAAAATTAGTGACAATTCTATTAAACGTCTTAATCATGAATTAAAAGCTTATGTTTATGAAATAGCACAAGGATTCCCTTGGTTAATTAAACGGACAATGGATCATATTGTTCATTGGTTGGAAAAAAATCCAGTTATACAAGGAGATTTTTTTGATTCAGGTTTAGGACTCAATGATTTGTTTAACGAAGAACTTGATGGTTTGGACGAGATCGAAAGAGACTATTTAACGAAAATGGCTCAATATCTTCCAGCTAATAGACAACAATTAGAAAGATTATTCGATGAAGATCCTTTTTTATCTAAGGTTATAGATAAGTTAGTAGTGGATAGTAAGCTATTAAGATTAGACGGAAGCACCTATGATATATATAATGATGTATTTAAAGATTTTTTAGTTCATAAGAAAGAACCGGAACTTCGGAGAGCCTTTATCTATCGTCTCTCTCCAAAACAAGTGATTAACGCTTTCAAGATTTTAATTGATAAGTTTGGATACAATAAACAATTATCTAACGATGACTTCCTCTGTTTATTTGGAAATAAAGACAAAAAAAGTCGTACTATTAAAGAACTTTGTAAAGTAGGATTATTGGAAAAATATAATGATTTATGGATTATTCCCAAGAGTGTACAAGATGCTTATGAACAAAATAATTTAGGAGATTATATTCGCCCAAACTTAATAAAAAATACTCTGATTACAGATATAAGAAATAAGATTAACGAACAAGGGTACTTTTCATTGTCAGAATCATCCTTATTAAATTATTTAGAAGAAAGATTTATTTTCACAAAAGCTAACAAAAAAACATGGAATGAGTATGCTAATACACTTAAAAAATGGATGATACAATTTTATCTGATCGAGGAAAGTAAAAAAGATAATCATTTAATTTCACCTACAATTGATAGAAAAGAGATTACTAAAAGACTAGGCAATTTAGAATTTTTAATATCTGGACAATCTACTAAAAATAATAAACCTAATATCTTCTTACCTACTCAACGTTGGAGTGAATTTGAATCAGGTTCAATTCAATTACTTAATCGTAAAAATGATAATATATCATTAAAACTTACTGATTTAAAGAAATTATCAATGATTTCTCATGAAACACCTAAATTTGAATCTATAGAAGAATTACGTCAAATTGTAATAGATTCACTGATGAAAGAGCCTTATACTCAAATTTGGTCTTCAGTTTCAGAGGGTAAATCATTAGTTTCTATTATGCAAAATATCCTACAAAATGATTGGACAGAAAGCACAATAAAAAAACGTTTAAGTATTCTTCTTGATTGGGGTCAAAACTTGGAAATTATTCCCACCAAAAAATATAAATACTAAGCCAAACAAATAATACACTCATTATACTCTGCGCCTTTGCTCCTTTGCACCTTTGCGCGAAACAAAATTAAGATATCATAGGCAGGTAAAAAACCTGCCAATGTAATCCTATTCTATCCCCTCAATCCGGTTTTCCACCTCCTGATACAACTCTCTCAACCGGTCTAAATTCTCCTCACTCGTCTCCCAATAACCGCGTCCATTCATTTCCAACAAAGTAGAAACAATCTTGCGGAAAGAATGAGGATTGAGATTCATCAAACGCTTTTGCATTTCCTCA
>LJOT01000343.1 GCA_001672075.1 Anabaena sp. CRKS33 | reverse complement strand
TTTTAATTCGTGCCTTTTTTAACCTCAGAGTTGACAATTCTGAATATAACCGCATTACCTTTGTATTATTGGGAGTTGCTACACCTTCAGAATTAATTCGAGATAAAAAACGGACTCCTTTTAATATTGGTAAAGGGATTGAATTAACAGGTTTTGAATTGGCAGAAGTATCACCTTTAATAACCGGATTTTCTCAGCAAACTAGCAACCCTGAAACCGTACTCAATGCGGTTTTAGATTGGACGGGAGGACAGCCATTTTTAACTCAGAAAATTTGTAATTTTATTTGTGAATCTAAAGATGAAATTCCGACGGGAGAAGAAGCTAGTTTTGTAGAAAATTTAGTTAAAAATAAAGTAATTGAAAATTGGGAATCTCAAGATGAACCGGAACATTTTAGGACTATTCGGGATAGAATCTTAAAAAGAGATGAAAATAAGGCAGCGTATTTATTAGATTTATATCAACAAATTTGGATCTCTGAAGGAACTGATACTGATAATAGTATTGAACAAAGTGATTTACAGTTAGCGGGAATTGTTGTTAAAAAGAATGGTAAATTAAAAGTTTATAATCGAATTTATCAGACGATTTTTGATAGTTTATGGATTGAAAAAACTTTGGCTAGTTTACGTCCTTATGCAGAGAATTTTCGACAGTGGTTACTATCAGGAAAACAGGATAAATCTCGATTATTGCGAGGGGAAGCTTTAGCAGAAGCAGAAACTTGGGTAAAGGATAAAAGTTTAGGTTTTGAAGATAGGGAATTTTTAGCAGCTAGTCGTACCCAGGAACAAGAAGAAAAAGCGATCAAAATTAAAGCGGAAGCTAAACAAGAAGCAGAAAGACAATTAGCAATTGCTAGAAAAACAGGAGGATTAGTTTTATCTATTAGTATATCCTTTGCTGTGTTTTTTGGCATAACCGCATTTATTGCAAAACAAAATGTTTCTAAAACGGAACAGAATATTTCTAAGATTCGGGAATTATCAGCAGTCGCTTCTCAACTACAACAAAAAAATCAAGTAAATGAAGCCAATCAATTTTTAAATATTGCTGGGTTAGTTTTACAAGATAAAATCAAAAATCAAGAACTTAAAGAAGCTTTATTAGATAGTTCTTTAGTTTCAGGATATGAATCCTTAAAAACAGAAGAGGATAAAAATCCCACTCTGGAACAAAAATATAAGAAAGCCAAAGAAGATTTTACAAAAAGTATTGAAAAATTACCAAAAGAAAATAATGTTGATAATAAAGACCGTAGTTATTTAGCTACCTTAGTTTATATTTACTATGTAAAAGCGAAATTAGCAAAAGAACAAAATCAGGCTTTATCTAATTACAAAAACGCATTAGATAAATACGATATTCTCAAATCTCAGTTAAAATCTAATACAGATTTATTTAAGTTAGACCTGAATATTCTCTATAACGGTAATGCTGATATTGTCGCTAATCTTTATCGTAAACTTAATGATTTGGAGAAAACAAATACAGTTTATTATGAATCTTTAAAAGCACATTTATTAAATGAATTAGATTATTTAATGCAGGAAAATAGATGGAAAGATGCAGATTCAAAAAACTGGCAGTTTATCCTGGTTTCCGCTAAAAGAGAAAAAGAAGGTTCTTTAGAAGTAAATGATATTAAAAACTTTCAATGTCAGGATTTAAAAGCAGTAGATAAATTATGGGTAAACAACTCAAAAGGAAAATTCGGTTATAGCGTCCAAAAAAGGATATATCTGGAAACAGGTAATTCTTTAGATTTTGACTGGGAAAAGGAAACATTTACAAAATGGAGCGATGAAGGGTTTAATGGTTTTGCCGAAAGGGTGGGATGGAAGAAGGGAAAAGAGGAAGGGGGAGACTGGATGAGATATGAAGAACTACCCTTATGGGAAGAAAAGGAATTAAGTACGTATAAGAGCATTGGTACGCTACCAGAAATTAAAAGGGAATATTTTATTTTTAAATATCAGGTTGGGCTCACCCGAGAGGAGGGAGAGTTAATCTATTATAATTCTCTCTTCTTGCCGAGACTTGTAGATTGTAGCAGATAAGGCTTTCAGAGTATTGTTAATATTTTTATATAAGATATTTTCTACGAAAGAATAAGGTTTTCAAATTAATTCAAAATTGAGTAAATGTAACAGAAAAGATTTTATAATGAAATTATAACTCAATAATTGCATCATGCCAGCAAAAGATACATACCATAATGAAGTCAAGAACGCATTAATAAAAGATGGTTGGACTATCACAGATGACCCTTACTTTATTAAATATGAAGATGCTGAACTCTACGCTGACCTAGCAGCAGAAAAACCTATAGCAGCAGAACGTCAAGGGCAGAAAATTGTGGTAGAAATCAAGAGTTTTGCGGGTAAATCGCAAATGTATGATTTTCACAATGCTTTGGGACAATACATAGTTTATCGAAAACTTATTCAACTTACCGCACCAGAATATAAACTTTATTTGGCAATTGATGATGTTGTTTATGATAAATTTTTTCAACGCAAATCTGTACAAGCAGTTATCCAAGAAAATCAACTTTTATTAATAGTTGTAAATACAGAAAAGGAGGAAATTCAACAATGGATAAACTAGAACAATACCGCAATATTATCAAAAAGATATTGACAGAATATTACGCAATGAGTAATTCTCAAAATGTTGAAAATGGGGAAATTGAAGCTAGTGAACGTTTAGCTTTTGATGAAAAAAGAGATCAATATATTTGGTTTCGGTTTGGCTGGGATGACAAAAAACAGATACAGCATATTATCATTTATCTCTGCATCAAAAATGGTAAAGTTTGGGTGGAAGAAGATGTAACTAATTTATGTATTGTTGATGATTTGTTATCAGCAGGAATACCTCAAACCGATATTGTTTTAGGTTTCCAACCTCCCAGTAAGCGCAGTTTAACAGAATTTGCTACGGCTTGATTAACTTGATTAAAATGAAATATACTCTTTACTTCGTGCTTTAATTGAAGTTATGAGAGTAGATAAATTATTTTCATTGTATTCTGTGTATTCACCATTTTGGAGTTGTTGAATACCTGCGGCTATATCCTGTTTTAAGGATTCAATATTTTGTGTTTTCTGGTGTTCAGTTAGTCGAGAATGTTGAATTTTTTCTATTAAGATTTGATATTCTTCTTGAGAAAGTGAAAGGATAATTTGAGTGAGAGAGTCAAGAAGTCGTGTATTGATTGTAGGAATGGGTTGGTTCATAAGGCAATAATGTTAAGAATTAGGTAGCTAGTATTTCCTGTTCTTAGCTCATTTCTGACGATTTAATCATTGGTAAATGATAGCATAATCTACCAGTTTCAAGTTTCCTGTTATTCCACTTTGGCGAAAATCATTGATTTTGTTGGGTTTCACTGTGTTCAACCCAACCTACTGATCATTATGTAAACTCTACCCAAAGTAGTATATAATCAACTATTGATAGACTAACTTACTTAACACTAAGCTAAAATGCACCTAATTTATACATTATGGCGGGCAGGGATGCCCACCCCACAAGAATTAGACTGATTTTAGGTTATACAATTTAAATGCAGAACAGCTTATCTATGGCTTTTAACTTTCTTGGTAAATTTTTTGGTAAAAACCCAAAACCTCAACCCACCCAACAACCCAAACCCACAGAAATCACAGGTTTAATCAAAATCTCCGGATGTGAAAATCCTAAACGCTGT
>LJOT01000625.1 GCA_001672075.1 Anabaena sp. CRKS33 | reverse complement strand
ACAGATTGGGGTGAAAAAAACCTACCCCAACTAGGTAACACCACACTAGACTGTATTCATCAAAGCATGATTTTATTTGCTGCCGGACGTAGCGAAGCCTTAAAACGCTTTTTAGTAGATGAAGGAGCAGGAAAAGACCAACGCTTTTGGGGACTTGCCCAGGCATTATCGGCATTATATCCCACTGGTACAGATGAAAAACGCTGGGTGGATGGGGTATTAGCCAGAAAGAAAGGACTAGGATTCTCATGATGCAAAATATCGCCTCCCAGTGGCAAGCTAAATTCTGGCAAACCCTACAACAACCTGAAAATGCTGACCCCTTAAAACAAGCAGCATTAAAAGGACAACTTGGTAAATGGACAACCGCTTTAACCACTACCGTTGTCTCAACTTCTACAGCAATGGGTTGGCATTCCTCCGCTAAAGGACATCCACTAGGCTTGTTTCCTGTATCTCCCAGTGAATACTTAGCTTTAGATGTCATGTCTTTTGCATCCGGTAATACAAGCTGGCGGTTTCCTATTGCGGTCATGGAATTAGAAAATAGTAAAGATATTAACCGCAGTGCCTACTCGCTTTGGAAAGTATTATGCGTGCGTGCCGATCTAAGAATCGTTTTTTGCTACCGTCGCAGTGCAGAAGAACGCGCTCACCTAATTAGTTTTTTACGCGATGAAGTGCTGCAAGCTATGAGTTTAACAGACAGAGTAAATTACCCACCACTTCCCTGAGGGTAAGTGGGGGCTTTTAAAGCCCAGAGTTTACCCGACTAAGTGTTAAATCACTACGATTTTCAGGTCATCTCACCTACAAATACGCAGCCAGTTTGTAGCTGCTGAGGTTAACAGTTAAACAGGCTGATTGGGTTAATCCAGTGCTGTTAGCGTCAAAAGCCTTTAAATCTTTGTCCAGGCTAACATTACCCGCAAGGAGGGACTTCATGTCCAACGTATTTGTTTTAGATACCAACTTCACGCCATTAAACCCAATTCATTCAGC
>LJOT01000342.1 GCA_001672075.1 Anabaena sp. CRKS33 | reverse complement strand
CTTGTTGTCCACCGGTACCCCAAGCACAGGATAAACAAGTGCTTTTATGATTGAGAGTTTGCCATAATTGTAAACCTTGGGGTGAGAGAGTTTTTTCTATCCAGTATTGGATGACAGGTAAACCGCCTCCTACTTGGGAATTAGATTTGTTTTGGGGTAAATTATCCATAGTCATCCATATATAAAGGGATAATTATGATTATAGTATTCAGAAGAAATCATTAAATTTTAGTTTGTGAATTTTCAATCAAATTTATTTTTGTCCGTAATTTTTATTTTATATTCCTTATTCAATACCTGGCAACTTGGTATTGATGACATGATATAATTCTTTATACTCTAATATTAAATTTTCGTGAAATTAGCGGTATATAGGCTAAAACCTGTGCATAATAAATAAATATATTTTTTAATGTTTTTCAGTCTAGAAATTCTATGGATATTACATGGTTAGTAAATTTGTTAGCCCCCTATTTACCCGTTTTATTGGGGTTAGGAAAGCAAGCAGTGGGAAAAGGATCTGAAAAGCTAGGTGAGAAAGCGGCAGAACAGATTTGGAATCAATTATCCCCACAGGTAGAGGCAAAGGCAGCAGCAAAAGAAGCGGTAGAAGATGTGGCAAAAAATCCAGATGATACGGATGCCTTAGCTTCACTAAGGATTCAGTTAAAGAAAATTCTAGAACATCCAGAGAATAAAATCTTAGCAGAAGAAATTGTTAAAATTCTGGAAGATACAAAACCAACAACTAAGGAAGGGAGTAATCACACTACTGTTAATGCCAATGATAATAGCGTTATAGGATCAGTAGGTCATAGTAATACAGTGACACAGAACATTGGAATAAAGCCAAGCCCTTAGAATAGACATCTCCATAAATTATAATGGCTCTCCTAGACTAGCTATGTAAAATTAATACTTAATATCATCTGAAATTCTTAGATAGAAAAGGTTTTATTGTATTAAAATCAGATTTTTATTAAATCTTTATTTTTAAATTGGTGAAATCACTGTCTAATAAGGATTTTTAGATTTTTTTGTTATGAAATTACCATAGCCACTCTGGGAGAGCCATTATAATTTTGATTCTGTCTGTAGAATAAGCATTTAACGTCAGTTTTTATTAATTGTTGGAGATGTCTAATAAATTATTATGAGCGATCTTAACAGCGATCATAAATCTAACGATATTCACATTGAAAATAGTACCGTTGCTGCGGTCGGAGATCATAACAACGTTACTCAATATTTATATGTCCGTGAATTACGTGATTACCAAAGGTTGACTGATCAGATTAAGAAGAGCGAAAATAAGTTAAAAGATATTGAAAATGATATTGAATCTGACAAGTCAGATTTACAACATTTACCAGAACCCAACAAAAGTAATAAAGAAAAACGAATTTCTGAGAAAGAAAAAGAGAAATCGAACATTTATCAGGAATTAGACCAATTTAAAGACGAGTTAAATCAATTTTTAGAAGGTTTCAAACTATTAGACAAACAGGTTTCCGAAGCTGCCATAAATTCATCAAATGAATGGATAAAACAAGCCAAAGCCCACTTAGAAAGAGGAGAAATTCAGGAATTTGATGCTATTTTTGACAAATCAGAAATGCAAAAGGAGTTAAACAAACTCAATGATAAAAGGCAACAAATTAATCTAGAAGAAGAAACACTTGGTCAAAAGTTTTTAATTGCAGCACTGCGAGAGGCTATTAAATATAATGAACCCAACCGAATAGAGACAACTTGCAAAATTTTTGAAAATGCTTTGGAAGCTTCCAGAACAGCCAAAATACTATTTCAATACGCTTTATTTTTAGAAAAAAACAAAAGATACGACCAAGCTGTATTATTATATCAGGAAGCAAAGGAAGTATTGGAGCAAAACCCCAATAAAGATTTGCATTTTTTGTTCAGCATTATGAACAACTTAGCTAATGTCTACTTAGCTCAAAATAAACTTGAGGAAGCCGAAGTTACTTTTAAAAAAGTTTTGGAGATAACAGAAAAATTAGCACAAGATAAACCTGATGAATATTTACGCCTTCTAATTATTGCTCTCAATAACTTAGCTAATGTGTACTCGGATCAAAATAAAGTTGATAAAGCTATAGATATATATCAACAACTTTTGAAAAAAGAAAAAGAATTAGATAAGAAAACCCCCAAAGATTACCAGTATAGAGCAATAATTCTCTATAACTTGGCTGATTTGCATCTTAGTAAAAATGAATTTGACCAAGCTATAGAAGATGAATATCAAGAAGCTTTACAGATAATAAAAGAAATAAGAGAAAAATTAGATCCGAAAAAGAAGCATATTTATGATTTTCCCTTTGCTGCTTTTCATGTTAAGATATTGAACAGTTTAGCTGATTTTCACAGTAGGAAAAATGAATTTGACACAGCCATAGATGAATGTAAGAAAGCCTTACAGATAGCAGAAGAATTAGTACAAAAAAACCCCAATTATCAAAAGTTGGTAGCTGATACACGTTGCAAATTGAGTGATTTGTACCATTATCAAAATCAATTTAACAAAGCTTTAGATGAATATGAATATTTGCCCAAAGAGCAGAAATGAATTGAGCATGATGTATTTATAAACTCAAACCTAACAAAAAAACAATTAAGTATAGATTTAGCAGATATTCCTTTTATAAGTTCAATTAAAGTCTGAGTTTTGACTTTACCTTCTTACCTTACGTAAAAACGAATCTTTTCGCCATTGTTATTGCGATACATGAATTTTCCTACTCCTAACTGTTCCGTCTTAATAGTTCTTCTGCTACCGATTGGTAATGAGATGTCCGCAACAACCCGGTTATATCTTCTTGTTCTTCGATCTTTTTTCCATAACTTAATTTCATGAACAAGGTCAGGGTCAGAGACTTTATACTCAAAATCGTTAGCCTTATGACCAAGTCCACCTTCACATCTAATTGTAACTGTGTCTCCGTAATTTACAGTGAAAGTTTCATAATTTTTCGAGAATAACACTTCCCAGTCTGTCGTACAATAAGTTGCCATTTTTATCTCTCCAGAGAAAATTATGTGATCTTACAGCAATAATATACGAACTTACACTTTCACAATTGTTTGTGCTTCTTTGTAAGTGAGATATTTTTTTGAGACATTAGCACTGGTTTTGTTTCTTCCTTAAGACTAACGCATCTGTCTGGTAAATTCAAGAAATTGGCAGAAATTTATAATTATTTAGCCTCCTATCATCAACGTTTATTTGACACATTTTACTATGTCATACCAATTTTTAAGCATCTTCTATAACCCCTTTTGCATTGATGATAGAAGAGTTATTATAATTATCCTTTTACACTGACTGGTATGCTTTTTTTATTGCAGGATGTAGAGGTACTTGTATCTCAGCAATCTTCTTAATTTCTTTCCTACTATCCCTTGTTTTATCAATTAAATTGTAGTTCTCTAAATCAAACAGATGAGCATTTCATGATATGAACCTCAACTGTGTTAAATCCCAATCACTTGACCTACAACTTGGGTTATTATAGCGGGCAAGATGCCCGCACTACCAATCACCAATTACCAATCACCTATTCAGCCGTTTTATTAGCCGCACGATTAGCACGAGCTTCCGCTGAATTCATGACTTCTGCAAAATTTTCCATAACTTCACCAGGGAAATTTTCCAAAACTCTGGTAGAAATAGCAATTCGACCTTTACCCTGGTCTAAA
>LJOT01000069.1 GCA_001672075.1 Anabaena sp. CRKS33 | reverse complement strand
CCATAGACTTTACCAAAATATTCTAACCATTGAGTAAACAATGACCAACAAGCATCACTAATTGACTTGGCTAATTTGCTATTTTTAACCATATTTTTCACTTGCAGTTTTTCAAACGCCACTAAATCGTTAGATCTAACTACGCACAATGCTGTTTTCACAGCAAAGTCTTTATGTTGACGTGAAATTTGCAAGTGTTTTCTACCAAGACGGTTAATAGCTTTTTTACGATTATTAGAACCTTTATTTTTACGACTCACTTTTTTTTGTAATCGTTTTAAAGATTTTTCTGACTTTCGTAAATATCTAGGATTATCAATTTTATCCCCCTGGGAATCAGTGTAGAAACTGTTAAGACCAACATCTAAACCAATAGTTTTACCTGTAGTATTGATGTCAATATTCCGTTCTGCATCTACACAAAACTGGATATAGTAACCGTCAGAACGTTTAACTATCCTAACTCTCTTTATTTGCTTAATCTGGTAAAAATGTAAATCCCAAGTTCCAATTAATTTTAATTGACCTATACCACATTTATCCGTAAAGTTAATGTGTTTTCGATCTTCTAATAATTTCCATCCACTTGTTTTATATTCAACTGAACGGTTATTTTTTTGGAACTTTGGATATCCTTTCTTTCCAGGAGTTTTAGCTTGACAATTATCAAAAAATCTTTTAATTGCAAATGCTGTTCTCTCGGCTGCACCTTGTCTAGCCATGGAGTTTAATTTATCAGCAAAATCAAATTCATTAGCTAAGACCGCAGTGTATTTATTTAGGTCGTAAGGTTTAACATTATGATTGTCCATCCAAAAGCGCAAGCACTTATTACGGATGAATTGGGTTCTCCGTATAGCCTCATCAATTTTTTGATATTGCTGCTTTGTGCCTTTGGCTTTAAATTCAAAAACAATCATCTTCCATTCCCAATCTCGACCTATTTTGAGTCTAACATTCGTGAGGAAATCCACCAACCTCTAAGATTGGTAAAAATGAAACTACCCTCTCTCACGATTAAGCTGCGCTTAATATCCCTTGGAGGGTGTTTAATTTTTACCCGCCTTACATCCCCATCCATCTACAGGGTGGGGATGTAAGGCGTTTTCTGATAAATATAGATAATATTATGCTTACTAGCCTCACTTTCCCATCAATAACATTACTATTATTTAGTTTGAGTATGACTAATTACATTAACCAGAAATTAAAGATTCTTTTTGTAAATCCAGAATTAGTTGAGTTAAATCGTCACTAGTTGCCTGATAAACATTACCACAAAAGTCACAAATTGCCTCCGCACCATTATCTTTAATAATCATGTCCTCAAGTTCAGCCTCTCCCAATATTTTCAGCGCCCCTAGCACCCGCTCAAAAGAGCAACCACAATGAAAGCGTAGCATTTGACTTTCGGGAAATATGTTTAATCCCATATCTCCTAACAAATCATGCAATATCTCCGCCAATGTTTTTCCCGCTTGTAGTAGCGGTGTAAAACCGGATAAAGCGGAAACTCTTGATTCTAAAGTCGCTACCAGTTCTTCATCTTGAGCCGCCTTAGGTAACACTTGTAGCAGTATTCCCCCGGCTGCTGTTACCCCCTGTTGTCCCACAAATACACCCAAAACTAACGCCGAAGGAGTTTGTTCCGAATTTACGAGATAATGGGCTACATCGTCACCTATTTCCCCGGAAACCAGTTCCACTGTACTAGAGTAAGGATAGCCATAACCAATATCTCGGACTACATAAAGATAGCCCCCACCCACAGCAGAGCCAACATCCAGTTTACCTTTGTGATTGAGGGGTAATTCTACAGATGGATTACCGACATAACCCCTAACAGTTCCATCTAAACCTGCATCTGCTAATATACCACCTAAAGGACCATCTCCCTTAACGCGAACATTCACCCTAGAGCCTTGTCGTTTCATGTTTGAAGCCATCAACAAACCAGCCGCCATTGTTCTTCCTAGTGCTGCTGTCGCCACATAGGACAGTTTATGGCGAATTCTTGCTTCTTCCGTTAACCGGGTGGTAATCACACCTACTGCTTTAATCCCACCATCCGCCGCCGTCCCACGAATTAATTGATCTGCCATGAAAAACCTTACAATTCTTTACAAGGTGACTTTTGTATTTTAGCTTAAACAGTACAAGCCGTTGATTGACCTCTCCGTCATTACCCATTACCCATTACCCATTACCATGCTAGGTACATTTCAACAAAGCCAAATTCGCATCGAAATTGCAGCATCAGCCGATGCCATTCATGATAGTATTCTTCATCCAGTACATTTGAAAAAATGGCTGTTAGGACAAAATTTCCCCCCGGAAATGCCCACAGAATTGCCACCAGGCTTTGAATTTACCACTTGGACAGGACCTGTATCCATTCACCATCGAGTAGAGGTCGTAAAACCCAATTGTTTGCGCTTACTCCTCAGTGGGGGTATTGATGGCTTTCACGAATGGTACTGGGGTGAAGGTTGGGTACAGTCACGCTTAGAAGGTGTATCTATGTTACCCCTGAATTTAGGTCAAAGTCTCAGTTTATTCAGCTTGCGTCAGTTTTTATCCAGAACTAAACATTAGACATCTGGTGAAAATTAAATCTCGGGTTTCTATAACTCTTGTAGAGACTTATACAATTTAAATACAGAATAGCTGAATCAAGCAAGGAGTGGTGGGGAGGTAAGGCAGAGATTTGGATAACGTTATCTCAGACGACTAAAGATTAAAAAATCACCCCCATTCCTGACAATGAAATGGAGATTAAATGTAACTTTTTTGACTTTTTCAATATCATTTGAACAGCAAATTAAATGTTAATGTTAATTAACATCTAGTAATTTATAGTCTCGGAGCAATTTCGTGTTTTCAGCACTCAATAATTCCCGCAGGCTATCAATCTCGTTTAATATCTCGATTTCCCGTCTACATTCTTGTTGTAAAATGGATAGGTAGCGCTCGCGCTGCTTTTCTGTTTTGGCCTCTTTGAGCATACAAATGGCCATGTTAATGTTAGAAACAGGATTGGATAAGTCTATAGAAACTTTTCTTAACAGGCTTTCTCGAACCTGTGCCAGTTCATTGGAGTTTTGTAATTCAAGCTGATTTGTTTTAATTTCCTTTTCTAGTCTTGCTGACTTTCGAGCTTCTTTTAGATAGGCTTGACCGGGAATTAAACGTTTTTGCAATCTAGCTTTTACTGCTTGTAATATTTCCAAAGGCTCAAAAGGTTTAGTAATATAATCATCAGCACCTAAACACATACCCTGACGTAAATCACTGCGGTTAGCTTTGGCGGTGAGAAAAATCAGGGGTATATCAGCACACTTGGGTTCTTGTCGCAGTTTTTGCAAAACCTCATAGCCATTGAGTCCTGGCATCATGATGTCACAGATTATTAAATCAGGATTTTTACTTTTAGCTAATTGTAGCCCGGTTGTTCCTTCTACAGCGGTAATAACATTGAAATCCGCCAATTCTAAAATTTCTTGCAGATTTGAGAGAATTTGAGTTTCATCCTCGATTACTAAAATTAAGCTCATAATTCAAATTTGACCTCTATAGGACTTATCTATGTATATTTATAGTATATTTATGGCAATTTTTCTGATTTTATTCATTTAATAACATAAAATTCAGTATACACTAAATTGTACATACTCAACTTTTAAATAATGATTAAGTAATGAACTTTGCTACTGATAAAAATTCTTTTTTTCTGTCATTATTGTTATAATAATAGCATTTGCTGTAGTTTAATGGATACGCCTAAGTCAGTTATTAACCACCCTGAATGAAATAATGAAGAGCCATAGCCCGAACATATTAAAAGAAATACCTCTGAGATTAGTCTTAATTGTTCCCTTTGTATTGCAAATTGTCGCGGCTGTGGGCTTGGTTGGTTATCTTTCATACTATACTGGAGGAAGGGTACTGGAAAATATGGCTAAAGAATTGATCGCAGAAGTTGCTGACCACATTGACCAACGTTTAAACGATTATTTGGAACACCTAATACAAACTAACGAAAATAATGCGGATCTGATCAAATTAGGTATTATGAATTATCAGGATTTAGCCACAGTAAAAAACTATTTTTGGCGGCAGTTACAAATAATTGATCAGATAAATGATGTGGCTATTACCACGGAGCAAAAAAGATTTTTGGCAGTAGCTAAACAAAAAGATGGATCGCCGATGATTATTCTCAGAGATCAGTCAACTAATTATAAATGGAATACCTACTTCACTGACAATCTAGGAAATTACGATCGGTCTAAAAATATCATTAGCTCCCAAACCAAATTCTCTGAAGATACTCGATCAAGTAATTGGTATCAAGCAGCGAAAAATGCAGCAGGAGAGGGAATTTGGCATCTTATTGTTTCAAAAAATAACCACAATAAACCAACTTTAATTATTGCCTATTTATTAGCATTCTTTGATCAGAATAATACTTTTCAAGGAGTTGTTAGTACCTCTATTCCTGTATCTCAACTAGAGGATTTCCTCGAAAACTTGAAAATAGGTCAGACCGGTCAAGCTTTTATTTTAGAACGGAATGGGTTATTAATTGCTAGTTCCACCGGTGAAGATAGTTTTCTTTTAGGTTTATCAACCTCTTTCAATTTTTCTAAACCAGATAATTTGAGTAAATACAGATTAAATCCACTGAACAGTCGTAACGATCTAACTCGGGAAACAACTCAAAACATAATAGCACATTTCGGGGGAATTGATCGAATAACAACAAAACAAAACTTGATATTTGTATCTAAAAATGGGCAACGGCATTTTGTCGAAGTTATACCAGCGTCGGTTCATAGAAATTTAGATTGGCTAACAGTTGTTGTGATTCCCGAAACCGATTTTTTTGAAGAAATTAAGAAAAATATTGATTGGAATATTGTATGGTATGGTCTAACTATTATGATTAGCGCAGGGATTGGTTTTATGATTACTAGATGCGTCACTAAATCCATTTTACAGTTAAATAAAGCCACCCAAACTCTAGAACTGGCAAACTGTCAACCATTTTGGAAAGAATCAGATCTTGCTTTAATGGAAATTAAATGTATTAAAGAACTGGTAAATCTTTCCAATTCCTTCAAGAAAATGGCCATTCAATTACAATCATCTCTGATAACTTTGGAAGAACGAGTTCAAGAAAGAACTACAGAATTAATCATTGCTAAGGAAAAAGCTGAAATAGCAAATCAAGCCAAAAGCGAGTTTCTTGCTAACATGAGCCACGAATTGCGTACACCCCTAAATGGCATTTTAGGCTATGCCCAGATTTTGGGACGGACACAACTTACTCAAGAGCAACAGCGGGGAATTGCCGTGATTTATCAATGTGGTACACACTTGCTGACCCTGATTAATGATATCCTCGATATTGCCAAAATTGAAGCCCGGAAAATGGAACTTGATCCTGTACCTTGTTATTTACCATCTTTATTACAAGGAGTAGCGGAAATTGCCAGAATTAAAGCAGAGGAAAAAAGTCTAGACTTTATTTACGAACTGGTAGGAAATATGCCATCAGGAGTTATTTTAGATGAAAAGCGGGTTAGACAAGTTTTACTAAATCTCTTGAATAATGCCGTCAAGTTTACAAACAGAGGAAAAGTAATTTTTAGAGTTATTATTGATGATAATGAGATAAAAAAATTGACATCCTCTTATGTGAAAATAAAGTTTCAAGTTAAAGATACTGGAATTGGTATGAACTGCGAAGAATTACAAAGAATTTTTATGCCCTTTGAACAGATAGGAACATCTAAACAAAAAACAGAAGGAACAGGTTTAGGTTTAGCAATTAGTAAAAGTTTTGTAGAAATGATGGGTAGTCAACTGGAAGTTAACAGTGAATTGGGAATTGGCACTTTATTTGAATTTGAGATCCAGTGTTCTTTAGCTGATAACTGGGCTAAAGCTAATACTCTGACTAATTTAGGCCAAATTGTGGGATATTCTGGCCAGCGTAGACAAATTTTAGTAGTTGATGATCGTTGGGAAAATCGCTCTGTAATCGTTAGTTTACTTGCTCCCTTGGGTTTTATAGTTATGGAAGCTAATCATGGTGAAGAAGCTTTACAAAAGGCTATGGAAAATCCTCCTGATCTGATAATTTCTGACCTAAAAATGCCAATTATGGATGGGTGGGAAATGCTGACTCAAATACGTGAATTAGCCGAGTTGAGAGACACAATTGTGATCATTTCTTCTGCTAGTGTATTTGATACAGACCGTCAAAAAAGCTTGATCAGTGGTGGCCAGGGTTTTTTGCCTAAACCAGTAAAAGCAGAAGAACTTTATTGGATATTAGCCCAACAACTTCATTTGAACTGGATTTATGCAGAATCTGCCGTAACTGACACAGAAATATCCGTGTCAGTTACTGATAAAGAAATAGTTGTACCACCTGCTGCTGACTTAGCCATATTGTTAGAATATGCTATGCAAGGGCAAATTAGAGAAATAACTCATGAACTAAAGCGTCTGGAGCAAAACGGTGAAGTCTACCAACCCTTTATAGATAAAATGACTTTGATGGTACAAGGATATAAAATTGTTAAGATCCGTGAGTTTCTACAAAATGTCAGTAAACAATAGACATCTCTACCTAAGTGGTGTACTGTAGAAGAGAGCATGATGAAATAAAAAACATCTTTAGTTAGGATAATTTAAGAAAATACATATTAAAACTTAGTGTATCTCTAGTTAACAGAATACAATTCATAATTGATAAGTCATAAGGAACAGATTTTGAAAAATTTACATAAGCAGGCCATAATTTTAGTAGTTGATGACAATCCCACCAATTTAGAAATTCTTGATCATGCTTTGACTCAAGAAGGTTATAAAGTGCGAATCGAAGCCGAGGGGTTAAATGTCATCAAACAAGCTCGTTTGAGTATTCCTGATTTAATCCTGTTAGATATTATGTTACCTGATCTAAATGGATTTGAGGTTTGTAAGCAATTGAAAGCTGATCCTTTGACTGAAGGTATACCTATAATTTTTATGACAGCCCTAGCTGATCCTGTTGATAAAATTAAAGGGTTAAATTTAGGTGCTGTGGACTATATAACTAAACCATTTCAAAAAGAGGAACTACTGGCTCGTGTGCGTGGACATGTGCAGTTACGACAATTAAATAAAACTTTAGAATTACAGAATCAACAACTTATAGAACTGAAAAATGAACTAGAAAATCGCGTTGCTGAACGGACAGCAGAATTAAGTCAGGCTTTAGAAAAAGAAAAGGAATTAAATCAACTAAAATCCCGGTTCATTACCATGGCTTCCCACGAGTTTCGCACTCCTTTAGCGATTATTTCCTCATCATCGGGTATTTTACAAAATTTTAGCGATCGCCTCAGTGAAAAAAGAAAACAGGAACATCTAGAAACAATCCAAAATACAATCAAGCATATCATCCAAGTCCTTGATGATGTCTTGATGATTAACCAAGCTGAAGCTGAAAAAATAGAAGTAAAACTAGAACCATTAGATATTATTAAGTTTTGTCGTCATCTGAAGGAGCAAATAGAAGCTAGTTTTACCTCCCATGGAATTGATTTTTATATAGATTTAGGTGATGAAATTTTCAGCAATTATCAGCTTGTTCTGGTAGATAAAAAATTGTTGCGGCAAATTATCACCAACCTCCTGACTAATGCTATTAAGTATTCTCCCGATCACAATTTAGTTAACTTTAGTTTGTCTAGGAAAGATAACCAACTTATCTTTAAAATTATTGATCATGGCATTGGTATTCCCGCAACTGACCAAGTACATTTATTTGAGTATTTTCAGCGCGGATCTAATGTGGGGACACTTCCTGGTACAGGTTTAGGTTTGTCCATAGTCAAAAAATGCGTGGATTTGCACCAAGGGGAAATTACCTTCCATAGTGAATTAGGAAAGGGAACAGTATTTACAGTGATTCTTCCTTTTTTAAAGGGGTGAAAATTTGATCAATTAGCAGTTGTTTGTGCATAATTCAACGTAAAATAGAGATTTCTAAATTCACTTTTGTGATACTGAAGTCAGCGAATTTGAACACATAAGTGCTATGTAGACTAATTACTACGCAAAGCCTTAATTATTCTATTAATATGTGAGGTCATATTAGTTTATATTATAAAAAAGAAGTGTAAATTAATGGGAATTGACCGTGTGTTGTATTTAGCAGAATTACAAAAACTAAAAACTGGCTTACTTGGTGTTACTGGCAAAACTGAACTAAAACTGCTCGCCTGTCAACACAATGAACAAAATTGGAGTCCAGTGCCAAGGGAAGTGATTGTTTCTAATGAAACAAATAAATTCAATCATGGGGCTTTGGTACTGGTAGAATTAAGCGCTAACCGTCAAATACAGCGAATTGAAGAGGCAAATCTTACCTTGGTCAATATTTTACAGAATTTTTCCCGACAGGTGGCGAGGTTTAAGCTGAAGGAAAGTGAAATTAACCAGTGGAAATACTCACTGAGGATTCAGGCTGAAGAACTCAATCGTCGGCAAAACGAAATGGAGTCACGCTGGGAAGAAATACAATCACTAGAGAACGAGTTTCAAAATCTAGCTACAAAACAACAGCTAGTTGAGACATCTCGCACAGAAATTGACTATTTACGAGCAGAAATGGAACGGAGTCGCCAAGATTTAGAAGGCGCTTGGGAGCATTTACGGGGTGAACAACGCCGTTTGCAAGAAATAACATTGAACTCCCAACAGACTCAGATGATAGATGAAGAGAGTTCTTGGTTATTAGGTGATTCAGTTAATGGTTTATCTAGTGAAACTACTACGGTAGAAACAATTAGGGAAATTCTCAATTCTGCTTTTGCATTTATTGACAAGCAGCAGGATAATATGAATCTACACTGGCAAAAGTTGGATACAGAGAGTCATACAGCCAAGCAACAGCAAAACAGGACAGAAGAACTGCTGCAAACTCTCAATTCTTGCCAACAGGAACTCCAACAAGCGGAAAATAATCTAACAGAGCAAATCAACCAAGTGCAATCAAAAACAGCCATTATTAACAGTAAACGGGAATTGACTGTGATGCTGAAACGATGTCTGGGAACTGAGGAAGAATTTTACCAAAAGCTTTACACCTTGGCAGCTTACATGGATTGTGGAGTTACTAAACAGGTTGATGTAGAAGCTTTGCAGCAAATACCTTTGGAAGAATTAAAAAAAATGGTGCAAGACTCAGAGTCAAAGTTAGATAGGGATTCTGAATTTGTGGAAGCACAAGAGCAAGAGCTCAAATATAAACAGGAACTTATAGCAGAACTTCAACAACGAATTGAAGATTCTCACGGTCAAGAAAAGATAAATTTAGAATCAGAAATAGCTGAGGTACAGGATATCTACAAAATGCTCAACAAAAGCCTGATTGGACAAAGATGCAATTTGATTGATCAGCAAAAAAATCTTCGGAAACAACAAACTATATTACGTCAAAAACAAGGATTTTTGACTAATTCACAAGGTGAATATGCTGATTTAGAATTGGTGGTTTTGCAGTTGGAAACCCACAAGCAGGAAAGATACGAGGAAATTAAAAACCTAGAGAGTTATATCGCTCAGATCCTAATTGCTATTGAGGCAGATCAACAGACAATTGATATTCAAACTCAGGAGGTAAAAAGAAAGCGTCAAGAAGTCAAATCCCTAGAGGATCAACTGCTAAATTTACGCACAGTAACTAATGAATCTTGGAGCAGAATTAATGTTTATCAAGAAATACTGCAACCTCTTCAGGATGATCTTGATGGATCACGGAAACAATTACAAAAAATTGCCCAATTTCTAGAAGATGTTTTCAAGTCACCCCAGATACAAATTAATGGTAAGTAGGCAAAAAATAGCGATGAAATAAGATCAAAGAATTATATAAATTTATGTCCCCAATTAACAATTATACTCCTGCAGACAACCACAATCAAAAACTCAAAATCATTGGTATTGCCACAATAGTATTATCTTTAGCTGCTTGTACTAATGTCCAAATTACAAGCCAGCTAAACACAAATGACAAACCATTAAAAGTTGCTATTCCTGAACATGAATCTCAAGAAAAATCACAACTATTAACTAAAATTGAAAATCTAAATTTTACCGTCCCCAGCAAATATCAGGGGAAGACAGTTTATCAAGTCGAACCCAGTAATAAAGAGAAAGTAATCGCGTTAACTATTGATGATGGTCCCTGGCCAAAAACAACTTTAGAAATGCTGGATATCTGCAAACAAAATAATGTCAAAGTTACATTTTTTTGGGTAGGAAGTGCTTTACAAGCTAATCCCGAAATTGCTAAACGAGTTGTAGCTGAAGGCCACGCTATCGGTAATCATACTTGGCATCATTGGTACCGAAATCTGGATGCAGCTACAGCAAAAAGTGAAATTGAACGCACAAATGACCTAATTTACAAGACAACAGGCGTTAAAACATCTTTTTTTCGCCCCCCAGGAGGCTATTTAAACAACGGGTTAGCTGCTTATGCCAAAAATAAACAAAACTCCGTTGTCCTCTGGTCTGTCACCTCGGCAGACACCGATCCTCGCGCTAAACCTCAAGCCTTTGTGAAAAATGTTCTTAAAGGCGCAAAACCTGGGGCAATTGTGTTAATGCACGATGGTGGGGGAAATCGGGAGAGAACAGTTAAAGCCTTACCAGAAATTATCAGCGGACTTAAACAGGAAGGATACCGATTGGTCACAGTTCCTGAACTCTTGAAAATGCAGCTATAAATATCCTCTTTTATGGTTCTAGACTTGCTTGTATATAGCAATTACCATGCAAGTGAGGTACAATAAGTCAGAATTAAACGCAGATAAACGCAGATGATTCTGTACCTCATTAGACTAGGGAACGCTATATCTATCTAAATATTTTTGATTCTTGCAAATGTTAGCTTATCCATAAACACAAAGACTTAACCACAACAGAAAAATGTAGGGGTATTTCATTAAACGTACTTCCTATCTTACTTTTTCCTATTCCCTAGTAAGTTCACTGTCGCAGTTGTTGAACGGTTCTCTCCCCTCAAATATGAAATTTATTTTACTATATTGAACATTTTTTTAAAGATACTACACTTGTATTACTACTCTGTATATATCTGTAAGGAGAAAAAATCATGCAAACCATTACACGCAGTTCAACAACTGATATGGAAGTTACTAGTATTCGTCTAGAACGGGTACTCAAGGATAAACTTAAAGATATGGCCGGTAATCAAGGATATCAGTCTCTAATTCGAGATATCCTGTGGAATTATATCCAACAAAAATCTGGTGAGTGGAAACCGCGTTTTTCTAAATCTGATATTCGCGCCAGTATTTCTGCTATAGCTGAACAAGAACAACGTTGTGTCCTCACGGGTAAATTAATTGAACCACAACAGTCAATGCTGTTAGGATTGACCAGAAATGGTGATATGCTTCCTCTAAGTCTGGAAAGTTTATCTGGCTAGTTGGAAATTTTAGTTAATTTTACCCATTTATACCCTTGTAATTGGGTAAAATACCCCTTTCAACTTGATTTCAAACATTTGACTATGGCTACACCAACGTCATATCAACAAAGGTTCTAGTATTAACTCGGATGCAAAATATCAGCTTTATGGGTTATTTATAGGTAAATAGAATAAAAAACAATGGTAACTGATTCTTCTACACTCAGCAACAACATTTCTCCTGAAGAAAACTTAGATACCAATGAAGTAGCTATTCAGGTTGATAAATTATCAGACAGACAGCGCCAAATTAGCGCTACAATCCAAATTCCCCAACCAGTAGAAAAAGTTTGGCAAATTCTCACGGACTATGAATCATTACCTGATTTTATTCCCAATCTCGCCAAAAGCAGTCTTCTTGAACATCCCGATGGAGGCATTCGACTAGAACAAATTGGTAGAGCGAGTTTACTTAATTTTAAGTTCTGCGCCCGTGTGGTTTTGGATTTAGAGGAATCATTCCCCAAATTAATCCAATTCAATATGGTAGAAGGGGATTTTAAAGGGTTTTCGGGTTTTTGGTGCTTAGAGCCTTGTTTCCTCAGTGAACAACAAGGTACTACTCTTTGCTACACCATCCAAGTTTGGACTAAACTGACTATGCCAATCTCAATTATTGAACGCCGCCTCAGTCAAGACCTGCAAGCCAACCTCTTAGCAATTCGTCAACGTTCTCTAGAAACCATACTCTAACAAATTATTTGGTTACAGGAACTACAAAAAAATAAGAAAGTAGAAAAAACAAAAAAACAAAAGGATAGAAAAGTGCTTTCTATCCCTTATTTAATACCCCCAAGGGAATTCGAATCCCTGTTACCTCCGTGAAAGGGAGGTGTCCTAGGCCTCTAGACGATGGGGGCTTGTTTTTCATCACTTTAAATAATATAGCGGATTTTTTTGAGGATGTCAATAGGTTGGGAAAAAATTTTTTTAAGCAGTCTGGGAAAGGGTTGGAGGCGCGAGCAGGGGAAATAAACTGCTGACGGTTGGACAAAATCTACTAAAATCTTAGTGAGATAACTTTGTGGGTGCTGTTTTCCTATGGGCGTTGCTGATTTGATGTGTGAAAATGATATTTGTTGATATCCAAATCCTTGTAGAGACGTGACCTGGGTAGGGGTTATCGGCTCTACACCTAAATTCATACTTGGTTTGGGCAACGCCTCCTCAAGGTCTCTAGATACTCTTGTTTACCAGTTTCCTTGCTATATGATTCTGTACACAGGATTTTGATTTGAAATCTATGGCTCAAAATCTACAACATGGAAGCACCTTTTGAAATCACTATCCAGATGGTGATCACTGTTTTTGCAGGCATTAGCGCCCAAGTAATGGCTGCATATTTCAAGCTGCCTAGTATTGTCTTACTACTGCTATTAGGCATTCTTTTGGGCAAGGACGGTTTAGGACTATTGCAACCGCACTTACTAGGGGCAGGATTAGAAGTGATTGTTTCCCTAGCAACAGCAATCATTTTGTTTGAGGGTGGACTAAAATTAGATCGGCAGGAGTTGGGCAAGGTTTCCGTTAGTTTACAGTTACTTGTGACACTGGGAACAATGATCACTCTCTTGGGAGGTAGTCTGGCCGCTCACTGGTTGGGTGAATTTCCTTGGAATATAGCTTTTCTCTATGGGTCTATTGTTGTTGTTACTGGTCCAACTGTAATTGGTCCATTAATTCAACAAATTAATGTAGATAGACAAGTAGCAACGCTGTTAGAAGGAGAAGGGATTATCATTGATCCTGTGGGTGCTATTCTGGCTTATGTAGTCCTAGATACAATCTTAAACGGTGACACGGACCCGATTAATGCCATTATTGGTCTGCTCTTACGTTTCGGTGTAGGTGCGGGTATAGGTGGTGTTGGTGGCTACTTAATGAGTTGGATCTTCAAACGTGCCAATTTCATCTCCTTTGAACTGAAAAATCTGGTTGTACTGGCAATGTTATGGGTATTATTCACCCTAGCGCAAATCATCCGCAGCGAGTCGGGAATCATGACTACAGTGGTTGCTGGTGCGGTATTTGCTAACTCTTCAGTTCCCGAAGAACGTTTATTGCGAAGTTTTAAAAATCAACTTACCATTCTCAGTGTTTCTGTTTTATTTATTCTCCTAGCGGCTGATTTATCTATTGCCAGTGTCTTGGCTTTAGGTTGGGGAAGTTTATTCACTGTTTTGGTGTTAATGTTTGTCGTGCGTCCCATTAATATCATTCTTTGTACTTGGAACAGTGACCTAAATTGGCGACAAAAACTATTTTTAAGTTGGGTTGCACCCAGAGGCATAGTTTCCGCTTCTGTGGCTTCTTTATTTGCCATTTTACTCACCCAGCGCGGTATTAATGGTGGTGACTCAATTAAGGCTTTAGTGTTTTTAACAATTATTATGACAGTTTTTTGTCAAGGTTTAACCGCTGGCTGGTTGGTTAAATTGTTAAGAATTACTTCTCAAGACGCAACTGGGGCAGTAATTGTGGGCTGTAATCCTTTGGGTTTATTAATTGCTCGCTTTTTTCAAGAACGGGGAGAAAGTGTGGTGATGATTGATACTGATCCAGAACGTTTAGCCCAAGCGGAAGCCCAAAATCTGCGGGTAATTGCTAGTAGTGCTTTGGACGGGGAAATACTTGAAGAGGCCGGAATTGGTTCAATGGGTACTTTTTTGGCAATTACAAGTAATGGTGAGGTAAATTTTGTTTTAGCGCAACGGGCTGCTGAGGAATTTAATCCCCCCTGTGTTTTAGCTGCTTTTCCCCGTCACCCTCAAGGTTCTCCTGTGGTTAATAGTAAAGTTGATCAGGCTTTTGTTTCTGATTTACCGATAAAAACTTGGAATGAATATTTAAGTAATGGACAAGTTAAGTTAGGTGCAACTACATTAAATGTAGCAGAATTTGCATCTCAACAGGAACATATACAAGAAAAAATTCAGGATGGGATTTTAATACCTCTTTTACTAGAACGGGAACGACGTTTACAGGTAATGTCAGCTACTCAAGAATGGGAAATTGGCGATCGCATTATCTACCTATTATATGATTCCCGTCCTAATCTTTTAAAACTGCTCTCTGGTGCGAGTCAATCTACACCTTTAACGGTGGAAACATTGGCAGAAGTCGAAGAAGTCAGGATCAAAAATACTAATGTTTAAAGATTTCTGTAATTTAAATATCCATAATATTTGTAGAGACGTTCCATGGAACGTCTCTACATTATAGGAATGTCTCTATATTATAGGAATAGGAATGTCTCTACATTATAGCTATTCCCATTCAAGGGAGGTACAAGCAGTAATAATTGTAGCTTGCTTCCCAAAGGGTACGCAATTAGACTGGGAAACGCTATAGAATGTCTCTAGATTTGATTTTTTTACTCCCATAATCTTCTTCCTGCTTTCCCTTGTAATCTTTCATGGGTATCTTTTAATAAAGCAGGAATATCTAAATTTTCTGGACATTTGGGTAAACAATCACCACATTCTGTACAACGGTTGGCTTTCATTCCTGGAAACCAATGACCGGCTTTTTCAAACATTCCATAACGATATTGTCCATAATCTGTCATATTGTAGGCTACGGCTAAATTTCTTAATCTTAAAACTTCGGGAATATGAATATTTTCGGGACAAGGTAAACAAGCATAACATTGACTGCATTTATCAGTTAATAAAACATGATTTTGCTGAGTTTCTAATTTTTCTAAGATAGCAATTTCTGCTGTTGTTAATTCATTTTGATGAGCAAAAATTTCTGGAGATATTACTAATTCTTCCGGTTTTGCAGGTCCTATACTCAAGGTAGTAATGCGTTTGTCATTGAGCAGAAAACGATAATTAAAATCTAAGGGTGTGAATGGATGACACAGTTCTTTTAATTTTGGGGGGGGACTATATAATTTTCCCCCTTTATCAGCAGGAGAAATAATAAAAACCCCCATATCTTTCTCTATTGCTAATTGAATTGCGGCGGTATTACGTTGAAAAAAATAGTAATAATGGAGATTGACAAATTCAAAAAAATCTGTATTTATAGCGGCTAAAATTACATCTAATGCACCATGGGTAGAAAAACCAATATGTCTGACTCTGCCATCATTTACAGCTTCTTGTACAGCCTGCATACAACCGTTTTTTGATTGTACCCATTCTAAATGTTGCCACGTATTTAATCCATGAATTCCTAGACAATCTAAATAATCTAAATTTAACTGTTTTAAAGATTCATCAATATACTGACGCATGGTATCAGCATCCGCTGTAGGCGGAATTTTGGTAGTAATATAAAGTTGATGACGAGGTATTGATAAACCAGCCTTAATAGCTTTACCTAAATATGCTTCACTGTCACCATAACCTCTAGCTGTTTCTAGATGATTAATTCCTAAAGATAAAGCTTTTTCAATGGTTTGCTGGACATTTTCCCTATCAGTTAAATAGCGCATTGTTCCCAGGGAAAAAACAGAAAGATGTAAGTTAGTTTTACCAAAACGACGATATTGCATGACTCTAGTTTATCCAGTTAAGTAAATGATGGCTGAGTTGAGGAAAGAATGGAGAAATAATAATTTTCTTGTGTTTTCTCAATTCTCAGCTTTGACAACTCAGAAATTATTACTCAATAGTTTGTTAATCCCCTGCGGTAAAAATAAATAACTATTAAAAACTTCTAAAAAGCTTTTTTTATCTGCTTTTTTAATTTTCAATTGTTAATTTTCTAGTTCGAGAACTTGATATTAGCTTTCTCCATTACCAAACCGCTTAATCAAATCCTCCGGACGGAGATTAGAAATAAATTCGCGGAAGGCCTCTTGTTCAGCTTCATCAGCATCACGATCTACGGGGATAGAAGCATCAGCAACTACTTCTTCCATCACCCAAATAGGGGTATTCGTACGGAGGGCAATAGCGATCGCATCACTGGGACGAGCATCTATTTCTTTTTTGACATCTCCTTGTTGAAGAATTAACGCTGCATAAAAGGTATCCTTTTGCAGGGTATGAATAATAACTCGATCTAAGGTCATATTCCACGCTTCCAGCATATTCACCATCAGGTCATGGGTTAAAGGTCTAGGAGGCCTTTGATTTTCCATAGCCCCCATAATTGCTCTGGCTTGTTCTTGACCGATGTAAATGGGCAAAGCGCGACGATCTGAACCATCTTTCAGGAGTACAATTGGGCTGCGGGTGATGGCATCTAATGCTATACCAGCGACTTTCATTTCTATCATTGGTTCAGCCTCTAAAATTCTTTAATCCCTTGGAAATATGTAGCAGACAATACACTCTTCTGAAAATTAAAAATTAAAAATTAATAATTCATAAAAAGCTGGTTTAATCTGCTTTTTAGGAATTTTTAATGGTTTCTTGACTGTTGTTGTGGTATCCTGGCAATCAGGTATAAATAAACCTATTTCATACCATATTAACAACTAATTTATTTGTCCTTCATATTTTATCCTTCTTTAACCTTTTAATTCAAGTAAGCCCTGGGAATGATGTTAATATGTTAATATTGATTTAGCAAAATTGCGAAAGCGATTAAACTTACGGACTTTACATTTTTTCCGAGAATTATGAGTTGATTTCCGCCAAAATTAGGCAATAAATAAAATTATTTTCGCAAAAGCTGTGTTTACAGGATTAATTCAAGGTTTAGGAAGGATAAAACCCCGTGGGGGAGATTTGTGGCAAATTAGTTATCTTAGTCAGCCACAGACAATCGTTCAGGACTTAGCTTATGGTGATAGTATAGCTGTAGATGGAGTATGTCTGACAGTTGAAGAAATATTAAATGATGGATTTGTTGCCACCGCTTCACCAGAAACCCTCAGCCGCACAACATTAGGTAAAGAAGAAACTCAGCAAAGATATGTTAACTTAGAAACGTCTCTGCGGGTAGGTGGTAAAGTCGGTGGTCATTTTGTCATGGGTCATGTAGATGGAATTGGTCAGTTAATAACATCTAAACAAACTGCTAGTTCCTGGGAAATGACCTTTGTTGCCCCGGATGCGATCGCTCGCTATATTGTTCCTAAAGGTAGTATTGCTGTTAATGGTATCAGTCTAACGGT
>LJOT01000624.1 GCA_001672075.1 Anabaena sp. CRKS33 | reverse complement strand
ATTTTTAACTCACTTTTAATCGCAATCATTTCATTTAAAGCAGAAACTAAAAAATGTCCTGAACCCACAGCAGGATCACATATTTTTAAGCTGTTAATAATATCATTAGCTGCTTTTTTATCTTCTATTTTATCATATAAATCATCCATAGTTTCACAATTCCAACCCTTAATATTATTAAACTTTTGGATAACCGCTCTTCTAATGGTTTCCCGACACATATACATAGTAATAAAACCGGGAGTAAAGAAAGAACCATCTTTATAACCATTAATTTTCTCAAAAATTAACCCCAATACAGAAGCATTAATTAATCTTTTATTTTCTTCCTGAATTTCTTCCCCAATGTCACTACTAAAATTGTAAGCATTGAGAAAAGCAAACAGATATTCTAAGGTATTAATTTCTCCAGTCAGTTTTTTACCATTATTGTCTTTTAAGATAGTACCAGGAAAAATGGGTAATTTCTCATTTCGCAAATTGCTAATACAAATAGTTTCTTGTTCAAGTTCTGTCGGTTCAAATAAAGAACTATTCAAATAAGGAACATGAGCAAATCTTTCTTGTAATTTTTGTTGTAAATTCTGACTTCTTTCCTGTGGTTTACGCGCTAAAACACTAAAGAATAGACTGTTGAGATCATCATAATTTGCGACTTTTTGTAAATTCAAAAATCCCCAAGACAGGTCATTTTTATGATATCTAATTAATTGAGCTTCTAATAATTTTAAAAACAGGATTCTATTCATCCAAGTAATTGCTAATTCTAAACCTAGATTAAAAAGTTGTTCTTGATAGGTTTCTCCAAATAGTTCGGGTTTTTCTAAACGAGAAATTTTATCTAAACTATCAATTTGGGAAATAGCATTTTCTATTAATGAACCGATATTTCTATCATGTTGTTTTTTCCGTTGAATCAGTTTTTTACCACCTTCCTTAGTTTCTACCAAACCGATAATATGTAGTAATTCACTGTAAAAACCTTTATCAAGGGTATTACTATCA
>LJOT01000623.1 GCA_001672075.1 Anabaena sp. CRKS33 | reverse complement strand
GCAGTTGGACGCGCCCCCAGTAGAGGGTGGTTTGACGTATTAGACGACTGGTTAAAGCGCGATCGCTTTGTATTCGTAGGTTGGTCAGGAATATTACTATTCCCCTGCGCCTTCCTGTCAATCGGCGGTTGGCTCACCGGTACAACCTTCATCACCTCCTGGTACACCCACGGACTAGCATCCTCCTACCTAGAAGGCGCTAACTTCTTGACAGTAGCAGTATCCACACCCGCAGACAGCATGGGACATTCCTTACTGTTCCTGTGGGGACCAGAAGCCCAAGGTGACTTCACCCGTTGGTGTCAACTCGGTGGTTTGTGGCCTTTCGTCGCCCTTCACGGTGCTTTTGCTCTCATTGGCTTCATGTTGCGTCAATTTGAAATCGCCCGTCTCGTAGGTCTTCGTCCCTATAACGCCCTAGCTTTCTCCGGTCCTATCGCCGTATTCGTCAGCGTTTTCCTGATGTATCCTTTAGGACAATCTAGCTGGTTCTTTGCCCCCAGCTTCGGAGTAGCCGCAATCTTCCGTTTTCTCCTATTTCTGCAAGGTTTCCACAACTGGACTCTCAACCCCTTCCACATGATGGGTGTAGCAGGTATCTTAGGTGGAGCTTTACTTTGTGCCATTCACGGTGCAACAGTAGAAAACACCCTATTTGAAGACGGTGAAGGATCAAACACCTTCCGCGCCTTTAATCCTACCCAAGCTGAAGAAACCTACTCCATGGTGACAGCAAACCGCTTCTGGTCACAGATTTTCGGGATTGCTTTCTCCAACAAACGTTGGTTACACTTCTTCATGTTGTTTGTACCAGTTACAGGCTTGTGGATGAGTGCAGTTGGTATTGTCGGTTTAGCATTAAACCTACGGGCTTATGACTTCGTTTCCCAAGAATTACGGGCAGCAGAAGACCCAGAGTTTGAAACTTTCTATACCAAAAACATTTTGCTGAACGAGGGTATCCGGGCTTGGATGGCTCCTCAAGATCAACCCCACGAACAATTT
>LJOT01000068.1 GCA_001672075.1 Anabaena sp. CRKS33 | reverse complement strand
AGAACTATCTTAAAAAGTGCGGAGTACAGAGTTAGAGAATGGGGAGTATGAAGAAGAGGATGAAGAAGATAACCCCGCACCCCGCACCCCGCACCCCGCACTTCGCTATCAGACAATATAGCAGTTAACCATTTTCAAGAGTAACCCGCCTGTATTCACTCTTACAGGCGAGATGGCATGAATAGGACAAAAATCTGGAAATTAGGTTTTATCCAGCTTTAAAACAGCCATAAAAGCCTCCTGGGGTACATCAACTGTACCGACAGCCTTCATCCGTTTTTTACCTTTGGCTTGCTTTTGTAACAGTTTCTTTTTCCGGCTGATGTCGCCACCATAGCATTTAGCGAGGACATCTTTTCGCATGGCCGGGATATGTTCACTAGCAATGACTTTAGCACCAATGGCAGCTTGAATGGGGACTTTGAATTGATGACGGGGAATGAGTTCTTTGAGTTTTTCCGCCATTGCTCTCCCCACATTATAAGCTTTATCTCGGTGGACAATCATGGCTAGGGAATCTACTGGATCACCGTTAATCATGATATCCAGTTTGACTAAGGGATTTTCCCGATAACCAATCAGATGATATTCCATACTGGCGTAACCGCGAGAACGGGATTTCATTTGATCAAAAAAGTCGGTGACAACTTCCGCTAAGGGCAATTCATAGGTGAGTGTAGTCCGTCCTTGGGTAAGATATTTCATATCTTTGAAAATTCCCCGACGGTTCTGTGACAACTCCATTAAAGAACCGACGTAGATTTCTGGAGTAATCATTTCTACTTGGACGTAGGGTTCTTCAATTCTCTCCCGTTCATTGGGGCTGGGTAAACGACTAGGATTGTCAATGTATAATTCCTCACCTTTATTAGTGACGACTTTGTACACCACAGAAGGCGCGGTAATGATTAAATCTAGATTATACTCCCGTTCTAGGCGTTCCTGGACGATTTCCATGTGTAGTAATCCCAAAAACCCGCACCGGAAACCAAAACCCATGGCGCTAGAGGTTTCTGGTTCATACTGTAACGCAGCATCATTCAGTTCTAGTTTTTCTAAAGCTTCCCGTAGGTCTTCAAACTGATCTGCGTCTATGGGAAACATACCACAAAATACCATGGGATTAGCTTCTGCATAACCGGGTAGAGCTTCTGCGGCTTTGTTCTTACATAGGGTAATAGTATCTCCTACTCTAGCATCAGCTACAGCTTTAATTGCTGCACCTAAATAGCCTACTTCTCCAGCATGAAGTTCTTCTACTTGCTTTTGAGTGGGTGCAAGAATACCTAATTCATCAATGACATATTCTTTACCTGATGCCATCAAGTAAATGCGATCGCCTTTTTTGACAGTTCCATCCATAACCCGGAAGTAAACAATTACACCTCTATAACTGTCGTAGTAACTATCAAAAATTAACGCCCGGAGACTTTCATTGATAGTACTGGCTGGTGGGGGAACTCGTTCGACAATAGCTTCTAATATCTCAGGAATACCAATTCCCTCCTTAGCAGAGGCTAAAATCGCCCCACTACAGTCTAAACCAATAATTTCTTCTATTTCCCCAATTACTCGCTCCGGTTCAGCCCCAGGTAAATCAATTTTATTTAAAACCGGGATAATTTCTAGATTACTATCTAGGGCTAAATAGACATTGGCTAAGGTTTGCGCTTCTACACCTTGGGACGCATCCACAACCAGTAATGCCCCTTCACAAGCCACAAGAGAACGGGACACTTCATAGGAAAAGTCCACATGACCAGGAGTATCAATTAAATTGAGAACATACTGCTGACCATCTTTAGCAGTATAATTCATCCGGGCCGCTTGCAGCTTAATTGTAATGCCGCGCTCCCGTTCCAAATCCATGTTATCCAGAAACTGCTCTTTCATCTGTCTATCTTCTACAGTACCGGTGGCCTGTAGTAAACGATCAGCGAGAGTTGATTTCCCGTGGTCAATGTGAGCAATAATACAAAAATTGCGAATGCGATCTGCGGGAACGTCAGTCATATACCATTTTTGCCCTCAAGCAAACCAAAGTGAAACTATTTACTTCATGTATTTTAGCTCAAGTTGCTAGTTATCTAGTTGAGACTGGTAATAGGTAATGGGTAATTGGTGATAAAATCCCTGTTTTCATCCTATTTATCCTTTAATCTTTAATTTTAGACATTCTGATTCTGACACTGTGCCTAACTAACAACTTAAGTTATTATGTTAAATCTATTTATAGCTCCTAGTGATGCTGACTTAGCAGCTTACAATTAAATAGGCACAGATTATAAATATCATAACTGCTTGATCACGGTTTCGAGAAAAAATTTCACAGCATTTAAGCTCATGAATATGCAAGAACAGCCTAGAAATACAGATACCGGACGCGCTGACAAAAAAGAAATCGCGCTCCATTTAGATTCTGAATTAATAGAACAAATTCAACATCTCACTAATGATCCCAGTAAAGTGATTGAGGTAGCTATCCGTCAATGGCTACGAGGTGATTTTAACAGAGATGATGAGTTAACACGTACCCCTGTCCGCACACCTATTCCCCCTCGCGGTGAATGGAATGATTAGAACTGCTAGGTACTTAGTAGGGAATGATTATAAATGTCAAATTTCATGCCTTGAATGTTAGAAAAGTCAAAAATCCACCATTCAAAAACGTAAATGTCAAAGTTTATGGGAAAATACAAGTAGTTGTAGTATCAGCACAATAGAAAGTAGTTTTTTACCCTTTGTCTATCCAACTCGATTAATAACTATTATTGCCAATACCCACTTTCTAAACTTAATTGCGCCAAATTTGGAATTTACACTTCTCAGTACAGATGGTTTATTCCTAACTTTGGGAGCGGAGTTGGTTTACACAGAAGATAGTTCTAGTCGGTATCTAAATTTTCATTGGGATCACTGCGAATACTCGGGTTGTGATACTCAGAGAATATTTGATTTCCTGAATGAGAATCATAGCTTTACTCTGGTAGATAGAATTGTTTATTGAGAACATTTACACTGGATTTTAAGCAGTTCTGTACCAGAAAGGGTGAAATGTGGGTTTAAATGCAATATTCAATTATTCGAGTTGGAATTGACAATTACGCATAATGAGAATTATCTAATGCAACAGCTTAATTGCTGAAATTATTTGCTGTCAATGGAGTTAATTTCTTGTAAAGTTTGCCACCCCGCGTACCATTGGGAGTTGTCTTGTAATAATTTGGCATTCAACCAAAAGCGGACTTGAGGATCACAGGCAGCTACCATTTCCGCATATACCCACTTACCCTGATTTTTGCGGTTAACAACCTGAAAATGTCTCCAACCGTCAACTTTCTGTTGTGCAGTCCATTTAGAACCAACTAAGTAAGGAAATTTTTGTTTTTTAGCCATTGGTCGGTTGTTAGTGGTCAGTTGTTAAGTTTTATATCAGATATTTGCCATATTTCCTAATTTAATAAATATTTACTAATCCAGGTTTAATTCTGACTTGGAAGGAAGTAACCCTTGTCAATATCTCTTCACTTTCAATTTTCTTCAGCTTTCCGATCCCCTAATTACCCTGATTTTAACATCCTCCTTTGATGGGCAACTTATTGCTGACCATAGGTTTTTCCTGGCATACACCCGAAATTTATCGAATATGATCAATTGAGATCAGAATCAGTAAAAACTATGGAATCAATCAATTTTTAGATAGGATATTTTTTTTGTCTTTTGAAACTATTTTTATAAAAATACTAAATAAAAATCCTATTTTTGATATTTTTAGAGTTTTTTAGGGTAATTAAGTGCTAATTTTAGCAAAAAATCTTAAATTTTCATCATTAAACAACCTATATCAAGAGTTTTTAAATTATGACCCCCTTTGCATTCTGGAGAATTTGCACAATAATGGCACTTACATACCTCACACATTGCTGAATCACAATGGATGCAGGTAAATGTTTGAGTTCAGAGTTTGTCAAAAAACTATAAGAGAGGCACAAAAGTGAAACTAGCAGTTTACGGAAAAGGTGGAATCGGCAAATCTACAACCAGTTGTAATATTTCTGTAGCCCTAGCTAAACGCGGCAAAAAAGTGCTACAAATTGGCTGTGATCCTAAACATGACAGCACCTTTACCTTGACAGGGTTTTTGATTCCCACCATTATTGACACCCTGCAAGAAAAAGATTATCACTACGAAGATGTCTGGCCTGAGGATGTAATTTATAAAGGCTATGGCGGTGTTGATTGCGTTGAAGCAGGTGGACCTCCAGCCGGTGCTGGTTGTGGTGGCTATGTAGTTGGGGAAACAGTTAAATTATTAAAAGAACTTAATGCTTTTGATGAGTACGATGTAATTTTATTTGACGTACTTGGTGACGTTGTTTGTGGTGGCTTTGCTGCACCTTTAAATTATGCAGATTACTGTTTAATTGTTACAGATAATGGCTTTGATGCCTTATTTGCTGCTAACCGGATTGCTGCGTCAGTACGGGAAAAAGCCCGCACTCATCCATTACGTCTAGCGGGGTTAATTGGTAATCGGACTTCTAAGCGTGATTTAATTGAGAAATATATAGAAGCCGTACCCATGCCTGTTTTAGAGGTATTACCTTTAATTGAAGATATCCGGGTTTCCCGTGTTAAAGGTAAAACTCTGTTTGAAATGGCCGAGTCAGATCCTTCTCTTGCTTACGTTTGCGATTATTACCTGAATATAGCTGATCAAATTCTCGCCCAACCAGAAGGTGTTGTTCCCAAGGACTCTCCTGACCGTGAACTGTTTTCTCTATTATCGGATTTTTATCTCAATCCTGTAAAAACACAAGCCATAAATCCTGAAGAGGAACTAGACTTGATGATTGTCTAAAACATTTTACCTCTCAGAATGGGCATATGGCTTTTTTTGATAGTTTTACAGATTCACTCAAGCAAAAGTGGTTGCAATTTTTTCAAGCAAATCGTGAATGGATTACTCTACTAATGACTGTTGAATCAGTTTACACCCCTGATGGCGGCCAACGACCGTCTTCTTATCTCATTCTGGGGGTGATCAATACTTTAGAACCGAAATTAGCCCAGCTAATGCTTCCCTTTGGTAAACTCAATCCAGATGTGGATAGTTTGATTGAAGTTCTGGGTTTGAATTTTGACTCAGATATTGTCCTTGGTAATCGTCTTAGTCCCAGTTTAGAACAAGAGATATATTCCCGTCACCCGGCGGTGGTCATGGAACATATCTCTGAACCGGAAATTGCTCAGGAGTCAGAAGCAATATCCAGTGGAAAAACCA
Source organism: Anabaena sp. CRKS33 (assembly GCA_001672075.1). GTDB lineage: Bacteria > Cyanobacteriota > Cyanobacteriia > Cyanobacteriales > Nostocaceae > Dolichospermum. Next base: position 12,549 of record LJOT01000068.1, on the reverse strand, counting down.
TGGATAATTTCGGTAATGTCTCCCTTCCTCCTGGTTCTAATTCGACGTTTACAAGCGATAACAGTGAATTTAATGCTCCCGCTTCAGTTAATAGCAATGCTTTGAATGGGATGAATTTATCTGTAGATAATTCCTTTGATGAACTAAGTACATCAGCAAAAAATCGGTTTGATGATGTAGTATCGGACATCTGGGGGGATAAAAAATCCTTGCACCAGGGTGAAGAAAATAACAATTTGTTAATAGAAGAATTGCCATCTGAGGTATTTAATGAATCTGAAATGGCTCGTCTTTTTCCTGACAATTAATTATTGAAAGCGGGTGATAAAAGTCAAAAGTCAAAGTTTATTATTTAATAAATATAATAAATTTAATAAATTTTAGCTTCTGCCTTTTGACTTAATTTTTCATCCCCAATTATCTGTTTGACAATCTGAAAAAATGAAAAGGAGAATATTAAAATGACCGTTGCTCAACAACCAGAAGCTTTGAATTTTGAATGTGAAACTGGAAATTATCACACTTTTTGTCCGATTAGTTGCGTGGCTTGGTTATATCAAAAAATTGAAGATAGTTTCTTTTTAGTTATTGGCACAAAAACCTGCGGTTACTTCCTGCAAAATGCCATGGGGGTGATGATTTTTGCTGAACCTCGCTATGCTATGGCTGAATTAGAAGAAGGAGATATTTCCGCACAATTAAATGATTATGAAGAATTAAAACGATTATGTCAGCAAATTAAACGCGATCGCAATCCCAGTGTAATTGTCTGGATTGGTACTTGCACTACGGAAATTATTAAAACCGACTTGGAAGGTTTAGCACCTAAATTAGAAGCGGAAATTGGTATTCCTATTGTTGTCGCTCGTGCTAACGGCCTTGACTACGCATTTACCCAAGGAGAGGACACTGTGTTAGCCGCTATGGCTCATCGTTGTCCTGAAAAGTCTCCCATATCGGAAACTGAAAAAGGCGAGCGTAACGCCATTCAGAAGCTGATGAATTTCGGTAAGAAAAAAGAAGATGTAGCCCAAGATGAATCTGAGTATGTAAATCATCCGCCCTTGGTACTTTTTGGCTCTTTACCTGACCCAGTAGTTACCCAATTAACCTTAGAACTGAAAAAACAAGGTATCAAAGTTTCTGGCTGGCTACCCGCAAAAAGATTTACAGAATTACCAGTGATTGAAGAAGGGTATTATGTCGCTGGTGTCAATCCTTTCCTCAGTCGGACGGCAACAACTTTAATGCGTCGTCGCAAGTGTAAACTCATAGGCGCACCATTCCCCATTGGTCCTGACGGAACACGGGCATGGGTAGAAAAAATCTGCTCTGTGTTTGGAATTACACCCCAGGGTTTAGATGCAAGAGAAGCCCAAATGTGGGAAAATTTAGAAGAATACGTGCAATTAATTCGCGGTAAATCTGTATTTTTCATGGGTGATAATTTATTAGAAATTTCCCTAGCCCGGTTCTTAGTTCGTTGTGGAATGACTGTTCAAGAAATCGGGATTCCTTACATGGATAAACGCTATCAAGCTGCGGAATTAGCTTTGTTAGAAAAGACTTGTCAGGAAATGGGTTCACCTTTACCAACTATTGTCGAAAAGCCAGATAATTACAATCAAGTGCAACGAATTTATGAGTTAAAACCAGATTTGGTAATTACTGGTATGGCTCATGCTAATCCATTAGAAGCACGAGGTATTAATACTAAGTGGTCTGTGGAGTTTACTTTTGCTCAAATTCACGGTTTTGGTAATGCGCGTGATGTTTTGGAGTTGGTAACTCGTCCTTTAAGAAGGAATAATAATTTGAAGGATTTGGGTTGGGATAAGTTGGTAAGAGAAGAAGCTAAGGTTTAGGTTTTGGGTTTTATTCGGCAATTTTCGGGCGGATCTTTTGGGATTCGTCCTTTATTTATGAAATAACGCTCGCGTAGCGCGTCGATAGCTTGCGTAGCGACGCAGGAGCTATAGACATACCGCTCCAGGCACAGAGGACGCAGAGGAAGAGAACAAGAATGTTATCATTGGTGTTATAGTTTTATTATTTAGACATTATGGAAATTACAAAATTATCTCCTCAAGGAGAGGTAATTATTCCCCAATCTTTACGAGAAGCTCATCATTGGGATGCAGGTCAAGAATTTATTATTATTGATATGGGTAATGGGATTTTATTACAACCTAAAAAGCCTTTCCCAGTAACTAAATTGGAAGATGTAGCAGGTTGTTTGAAATATGATGCTGAACCTGCAACACTGGAAGATATGGAAGATGCTATTCGTCAAGGTGTTGAGGAAATGTGGCATGATTACGATTGACACAAATATAATTATCAGGTTTGTAACTTTAGCTAATTCTCAAAACTGTTCTCAATTTTATACATTTGATGAAAAGTTTATCAAGAGAGCGAAAGGGATACCTCAGTGTGATGTTCAAAGTCCTTTTGATTAGTTGGTTTGATTATGATTCTTTGAAGTCTGTTAATCAATTATATGCTACTGTCGGGTTGCGCTGTCGCTTAAAGCAAGCTACAATTTTACAAAAGATATAACAAAGAGCGATCGCATCTGGTAAACTAATAATATCTAAAAAAACAAGGTATTAAAATTAATATAATATTATTATACCTTACACAAATTTTGCTTCTACACCCTATATGTTAGAATTTTGGTAAGTTGTTTTTTAAGTGCAGTGGTTAGGAGTTGATTATGAATAAAACTATATCTTTTCAAGAGGTAATTGAATATGTGGAAAATCTTTCTCAAGAAGATCAGGATTTTTTAGTAGAATTAATTAAGAAAAGGAAGATTGAAAAACGTCGTTTAGAAATCGCTAAGAATGCAGAGCAAACTTTAGCCGCTTTGTCAGCAGGTACGGCTAAAAAAGGTACTGTGGCAGATTTATTAAAAACTAAAAAGCCTTTTCCAGTAACTAAATTGGAAGATGTAGCAGGTTGTTTGAAATATGATGGTGAACCTGCAAAACTGGAAGATATGGAAGATGCTATTCGTCAAGCTGTTGAGGAAATTTTTACTAATTCATCAAGTAATGTTGCGGATTGATTAACTGATTGAATACAATAGGTTTTAAAAGTAAGGAGTAAAATTTATGAGAATGTGGTCTTATTTAGTTGTTTCTGTAATTGTATTCGGTGGTGTTAATGCTGTAATTTCACCTGCGAAAGCTGAGGAAGTTTGTAAAGTGACTGACCCTACAGGTACTCCTTTGAATTTAAGAGATGTCCCCAATGGTCGAATTATAAATCAATTGAAAAATGGCAAGGAAGTTTACATTCTTGAAATAACTTATGATAATAAAAGACGACCTTGGGCAAAAATCTCTGGTTATCACAATGGCAAATATAAACTTTGGGGTTGGGTATTTAGAGAATTTATAAGTTGCTACAATCGCTAATTATATAAGATTATCAATTGTACTATAGGACTCCTATTTGATTTTTGAACAAGCTGTAAACTCTAAACCTTATATCATCAACGATTGAGTCTCAGTATATTGAGCAAGACTAAAGTAGGATTCCTATATATCAAAATATAAATTGAAAATCATGAAGCTAAATCTCAATTACAAAGAAATGCCATTCTTGCCATATCATCAACGTAAAGATTTACCCACAAAACCAGGTATTTATTATGTTGGTAGTGGTGATTTTCCGGTTATGTATATAGGAATTTCTCTTAATTTAAGAAATCGTCACTTAAATCATCATCGTCAATCAGAATTTACGGAGCTTAAAAATGCTGTTATACGTTATCGAGTTGTCACCGAAGATTTATTAAATAGAATTTCCAACCTTACAGAAAATCTCAGGAGACTGGAGAAGCAAGCTATTAATTATTATCAGCCAGAACTCAACAGAAAAGCTGTCACTACTCACCCTAAATTATCACTTGGAGGAGTTTATATTCAAACTCATCAAGTCGCAACAGCAGGATATTGTCCACATTTTAATGTTCAAGATGGAGAAGAATTAGCAATTAATACAAGTGTAAGTAAGATACATTTTATAGAGAGAGCTATTAAAGCACAGCGTCCCATTTTTCTAATAGCGTCTGGAAATTATGAAGATTATGAAAGAGAAAATTATGATAATTTATCTGAGTTAGTTATATTCAAAAATGAAAAAATTTACATTATTATAAGTTGTTTTATTCCTTACGGTTGTGAAATTGATCACAGTTATGAACAAAACTATATAGTATATGGAGGTAATTCTAAAATATTCATTGAACCTTACGTTATTCTTAATAATAAACCAGGATTTAAGGAATTTAAAAAAAGTTATTTGACAGTAGGATTTACTAACTGTGAAAAATCTCCATTTGCTCAAATTTTGTTAAACTTAGGAGGTTTTCAATTAATTTAGATTATTTAACTAATTAAATGAGTGGAATAGAGAAGCAACTAACTCTAGACACTAGACATATTGCCAAGCATCTCCCAGACACACCACAAATGCAAAGATTATTGCAGCGAGAAGGGTTTGCTCATGTCTTTAACGATGAAGCAACAATGCTCAGGGTAGCACAAGCCATAATAGAAAATGGCGAGTTCACAGGTATCATTCGTAATCATCAACGATATGGACTCTATTTTGCCAGCGCAATTGGCTATAGAATAGATATTAATGGCAGTCAAATTCCTCTGCATGATGGTGAAATAAAAGTCACTGGAGATAAATATCATGTCATTCCCCGCACCCGACCTAGCCAATAACTGGCAGTTTACAGAAATATGGGTTGACCCTACCTCTGTACCTCCCTATATTTTGATGTTGCTTGGTGACGATAAAAATAATTATTGTATTTTAGATCCTACGGAAAAATACAAAATAGTTTTTGCTTGTTCCAGCTATGAAGAAGCAAAACTTTGGCTACTTGAGGATGAATATGAGCGTGTGGAAGGTCGAGTTTTAGCAGAACAGGTAGCTTAACTTATTTGGGGGTATATATGAACCATCAACTCTATGAACAAGATTTTAATCTGTGGAGAGAAACTCTTATTACACAAATCAAAGAAAAACATTTTCATGATATTGATTGGGAACATTTACTATTAGAACTGGATGATATGGGTAAATCGGAAAAACGGTCTTTTTTGAGTAATTTAACAATTTTAATTGCTCACTTACTTAAATTAACTGTTCAAGCTGATGCTCCTGAAATGATGAAAGTAAGTTGGTACAGTTCTGTTACTGAACATCGCTTTAGAATTAAAAAAGATTTACAAGAAAATCCTTCTTTTAAAAATTATCTGCATGAAGTAATTTTTATCGCTTATGCTGATGCTAGAAAACTGGCAATTAAAGAAAGTAAAAATGCTAAGTTAGGAGTGAGAAAACCAGATGAATCTGAATATCCTCTTGATTTTTCTTTTACTTTAGAACAGTTACTAGATGAAGATTTTTATGGAGATATGTTATAATATGTTATAATATTTAGTTTAAAATATTTATAAATTAGTCATGTCAACATCTATGAAACGTCTTTACTACGGTGATAACTTACAAGTCCTCAGAGAAAATATTCCTGATGAATATATTGATTTAATCTATCTTGATCCACCTTTTAACTCTCAAGCTAATTACAATATTTTCTTCAAAAATTCTACTGGTAAAGGTTCTGAAGCTCAAATTACAGCTTTTGAAGATACTTGGACTTGGGGAATTGAATCAGAAAAATTTTTAAATGAAATTCAAGATAAAAAAGGTGAATTATATCAATTATTAGATTTATTAGTGAGAACATTAGGTAAAAATTCATTATCAGCTTATTTGGTAATGATGGCCATTCGATTAATAGAATTACATCGAGTTCTCAAATCTACAGGTAGTTTATATTTACATTGCGATCCTACAGCAAGTCATTATTTAAAAATGATTTTAGATTTGATTTTTGGAGCGGATAAATTTAGAAATGAAATTATCTGGAAACGGACTGGATCTCACGGCGGAGCTAAAAGATGGGGACCAGTTCATGATACTATTTTGTTATATACAAAAACGAAAGATTATACATGGAATCAAGTTTATCAAGACTACGACGAAAACTATATTAAAGACTTTTATAGATTTGAAGATGATAAAGGATTTTATCGCCTTGTAACATTAACAGGAGCAGGTGTGAGAAAAGGTGATTCTGGTAAGCCTTGGCGTGGTATTAACCCTACAGATAGTGGTCGTCACTGGGCTTTACCTGTAAAAGCAATTGAAAGCTTAATTAATGGTAATTCTAAGTCACTATCAACACAAGAAAAACTAGATATTCTCGATGCTAATAATCTAATTTACTGGCCAGTTAAAGGGCAAGTACCACAATATAAGAGATATTTAGACGAAGCTCCAGGTACACAAATTCAGGATATAATTAGTGATATTAAACCTGTCTCTTCACAAGCTAAAGAACGTCTAGGATATCCTACACAAAAACCCTTATCTTTATTAGAAAGAATTATCAAAGCTAGTAGCAATAAAGACGATATTGTCCTTGATCCCTTTTGTGGATGTGGAACAGCAATACACGCAGCAGAAAATTTAGGTAGAAATTGGATCGGTATTGATATTACTCATTTAGCAATTGCTTTAATAGAAAAGCGATTAAGAGATGCCTTTCCTAACAAATTTATTGAAGATGAAAATAAAAATCAAAAGTTAGTTCCAGGGATTGAATTTGAAGTAGAAGGTACACCCCAAGATTTAGCAGCAGCCGAAGATTTATTTGCTCGTGACCCCTATCAATTTCAATGGTGGGCTTGTTCTTTAGTTAATGCACAACCCTATCAAGATAAAAAGAAAGGTGCAGATGGGGGGATAGATGGATTGATATTTTTTGAAGATGTAATAGATATCAAAAAATCAAATAAAACTGCTGTGAAAAAGATTATTGTCAGTGTTAAAGGTGGGAAAAATCTTAACCCAGCGATGATTAGAGATTTACGGGTTACAATGGAGACAAATAAGGCAGAAATAGGATTGTTTGTGACTCTCACACCTCCCAGTCAACCAATGATTAAAGAAGCAGCATCTTCAGGTTTTTATAAGGCTGGAAATGGCAGAAATTACGCGAAAGTGCAAATTTTAACTATTGAAGAATTATTAACAGCACAAAAGCGACCAGAATTTTTTGATATGAAGCAGGGAGAATTGACATTTAAGAAAGCACAAAGGGAAAATCAAGATATAGGAGAACAGGGGGAATTGTTTTAGTATACTAATACCTACAATTAACTTAAACTACAATCTAATTTTCTCTATGTTACAAAGTGAAATGTTTTTTAACATTTGCGTGGTGTGTTGGATAAATACCGCAAAAATACAAAAAGAGCGATCGCATCTGCAAAATATATCGCTCTTTACACTGTATTTGGATTAACAGCTATAATTCCCTCAGAGGCATAACGGATAAAATCACCTGTATTGAATGTTAGAATGTAGGTAATATTATTAGCCTTCATTGTGGCAGCAAGACGCGCATCATATACCTGAACACCGGATACACCAAATTTGACAACTAATCTCCTCCACTCTGGGTAAACTGTAGGTATATCAGATAATAACGGAAAAATCCGTTCAATTAATCTTAACTGTCTATCGGCATCTTTGGGTGTTAAACCAAATCCATTTTTTGTAGCTGGTCTTGTGGTAACATTCCAAAACTCAGCACAATTTTGGGGAGTAATTAACATTATATTCCCATCACTCTTCAGCTTGCTAACTGCATTTCTAATCACTAGATTTAATGGATCAGTGCGCTGCACAAGACGCAATAAAATATTTGTATCTACTAAATATTCCACTTTTAAGGATGATCCTCATAAATACTTTCACGACTAACAGCATAATCAGACAAAATAGGCGCATTTGTCCCAACACACACTGCAAAATCATCAGCTAATTCATCTAAAGTAGTTTCAAATTCTTCCTGAGTTATCAGCAACTCCTCTAAAGTTACTTTACTTTTCCGTCGTGCTTCTTGAATAATTAACTGTTGTAAATATTCACTAACTGAACTATAACCACCTTCAGCAATTTGCTGATCAATAAAACTTTTGAGTGATTCAGGTACAGAAATATTAATATTGGTCATGGTGTTTAACTTAGCTTTAACTAGGTTACTTATATATTAACATCTTACCGTTGAGTAGGTTGGCTTGATTAACGTTCACGTAGTGTGCCGTAGGCAAAACTCAACAATCAATTATATAATGTTGGGTTTTGCTACCGCTTAACCCAACCTTGCATTTTAGAGATATCCCAGCAACTAAATTCAAAAAATAATTGCTTCTAACAACCAACAACTGATGCACTTCTTAAACCTTGCACAGTAGAAATTACCTGTTGGGCAACTTGATCAATTTCCTCAACTGTATTAAATCTGCCAATCCCAAATCGCACCGAAGCATAAGCTAATTTATCTGAATGTCCCAAGGCTTTCAAAACATAGGAAGGGGCAACATTATTAGAGGAACAAGCAGAACCAGAAGATACAGCTACTATTGATTGTAAACCTAAAGAAAGTGCTGCACCATCTACACCTTCAACACTAATATTTAAGTTTCCTGCTAATCGTTTTTGAGGATGTCCATTGATATAAATTCCTCCAACATTAGATAACTGTTTCCACAATCGTTCTCTTAATTCTATTAATCGTTGATTTTCTGTTTCTTGTTCGGCTATTGCAATTTCTACAGCTTGACCAAAACCGACAATTTGCGGTGTATATAATGTCCCCGAACGCATTCCTCTTTCATGTCCTCCCCCATGTTGTTGAGAAGCAAGTTTGACTCTTGGGTTACGTCTGCGAACATATAAAGCCCCAATACCCTTTGGTCCATAAACTTTATGGGCTGTGAGAGACATTAAATCAATATTCATTGCTTCCACATCTAAAGGTATTTTACCAATAGCTTGGGCTGCGTCTGTGTGCAAAATAATTTGCCGTTGACGACACATTTCCCCAATTTCGGCTATTAGTTGTAAAACCCCAATTTCATTATTGGCAGCCATTACAGATACTAAAATTGTATCATCACGCAAGGCTTTTTCTAACTGATTTAAGTCAATTAATCCATCTTTTTCTACTGGTAAAACGGTGAGATTAAAACCCAGATTTTTTAAATATTCACAAGGATCTAAAACTGCTTTATGTTCCGTGGCTATAGTTACAATATGTTGACCTTTTTGGAAATAAGCTTCAGCAATACCTTTAATAGCTAAATTATTCGCTTCCGTTGCACCGCTGGTAAAAACAATTTCTTCGGGTGTTGCGTTAATTGCTGCTGCTAAAATTTCCCGTGTTTGTTTAACAGCAGCTTCAGATTCCCAACCATAAATATGGCTAATACTAGCCGCATTTCCAAACTTTTCTGTAAAGTAGGGAATCATAGCAGCCATTACCCGTTCATCAACCGGGGTAGTAGCATGACAATCAAGGTAGATAGGACGACTGGACATAATTAATTCACAGTTAATTCAAAATTTGACCTAGTTTTTTTAAGATTTGGAAAACTTGATAAAGTTCGTTTTCTCGCTTCAAGAGTGTAAATTGATCAGACAAAGCGTATTGGGCTTGATTAATTTGCGAAAATTTGATAAAAATAAAATCACTTCCATTCATTACCAATCCAAATAGAGGTTTTGTAGGATGAGGATTAGCCAGCATATAAGTAAGTGCTTGAGGTATGGCTTCTAAGAGAGAAAAAGCAGTTCTTTTAGATTCAATTACTAATAACCATAATTGTTGTTGGATAACTAAAACATCAATTTTACCTCTGATAACTTCGTCTTCATTTTCGACTGAAATTTCTATTGATGATTCACTCCTAATAAAGAAAGGTTCATCATAAAATCCAGCTAAACTGAGTAAGGGAGATAAAACTACCAATTTTACTGTTTCTTCCGATAAAGGAGGATATTTCACTAATCGGAGAAAATGCAATTTTACTTTGTCTAGATATTGTTTTTCTAAATCAGAGATTTCTGGTAAATTTTCCCACCATTCAGGAAAAAATGCGGCATTGTTGCTTTGTTCTAGACTAAATCTTGCTTCTAAATAGGCAATGCCTATATTTCGCGCTTGGATGAATTGAACCATAATACAAAGAATAGAATTGATATTTCTATTGTATAAGGTGGGAATGGTTATATTATTTCATTAACATAATTCCGTCAAGTAAAGTTTAAATTAATTAACATTTGGAAAATCAAATGTCTAACGGTGAGAAATCACAGCTATATCAACAAAATATGACAAATCAGACTATAAAACTTTAAATAGCTGCCAATTCCTTGATTTTTTTGAGTACAGATTCGGCATGACCTTTTGTTTTGACATTAGGCCAAACGTAGGCGATAATCTTATCAGGTGAAATTAGGAAAGTTGAACGGGCAACTCCCATATATTCTTTACCCATAAACTTCTTTAAACGCCATGCACCATAGGCCTCTATTAATTGATGTTCAGGATCAGTTAATAGGGTAATTGATAAATTGTGTTTGTCTATAAATTTACAATGAGATGTGGCAGAATCTGGACTAACACCGATGATTTTTGCCCCCGCTGCGGTAAATTTAGAGGATAATTCTGTAAAGTCTTGAGCTTCAGTGGTGCAGCCCGGTGTGTTATCTTTAGGGTAAAAATAGAGAACTATCCACTGATTTATATCAGCAAGATTGACTAGATGATTATCTTGGTCTGGAGTAGAAAAATCTGGTGCAGGTTGTCCAATTTGGGGAATATTGTTCATAATTAATCTAGGAAAAATTAGGGATAATTGAAAATTATTGAATAATAAGGCTAATTAACAGTTTAAATCAATTTCTCGTCTACGAGGGACATCATAAACCATAAAATCATGAGCCATAATTGTTTTAGGAAAAATTGCCCTTGCTTCTTTTAGTAAGTCTTTTAATTCAATGCTATTTCCTGGAGCATAGCGCGGACTAAAATGGGTCATAATTAGTTTATGAACTCCTGCACCATAAGCTGTTTGTGCAGCCATTGTGGTCGTAGAATGCAGTCTTTGAAATGCCATATCTGAATCTTGATGAGCAAAAGTAGCTTCGTGAATTAATACGTCTGCATCAATAGCTAGTTGCACCGCACCGTCACAATAAACCGTATCTGTACAATAGGCAATTTTTCGTCCAATTTCTATGGGTCCACATAGTTCACTACCATCAATTACTCTTCCGTCCTCTAGTGTAACTGTTTCACCGCGTTTAAGTTTGCCATATATTGGACCTGAAGGAATTTCTAAGGCCTTGGCTTTGTCTATATCAAAGCGTCCGGTTCTATCTTTTTCTGCTACTCGGTAGCCAAAGGCAGGAATACGGTGATGTAAAAGACCACAAGTAACAGTAAATTCCTCATCCTCATAAATTACCCCTGGTTGAACAGTATGCACTTTAATGGGGTAAGAAAAGTGAGTATGGGAGTAACGGGAAGCAGCTTGTAAGTATTCGTTTAATCCCTGTGGACCATAGATATCAATTTTATCCACATTACCGGCTAAACCGCAACTAGCAAGTAATCCCATTAAGCCAAAAATATGATCACCGTGCATGTGGGTGACAAAAATTCGGGATAGTTGGCTAATTTTTAACTCACTTCGCAAAATTTGATGCTGAGTTCCCTCTCCACAGTCAAATAACCACAATTCTGCCCGTTGTGGCAACCTCAGCCCCACGCTGGAGACATTGCGTGATTTTGTAGGTACACCAGAACTCGTCCCTAAGAATGTAATTTGCACGGCGTTTTTTAGCTTTCCTTTTGCTTATCGTTCTTGATTATCTATCTTGACACAGTATTGGCAAAGTTAGCTATTGGAAAAATCAAAATATGAATATTTTATATATTTAGCAATTTTTATTGCCACCAAAAAGAACTTGGTAAAGGCCAAGATAACTCACAAAGCGTACCTTGAGGATAAAGAGAAACCCGTCTAAATTTACCTTTAATTTGTTGTGCTAATTTTTTAAATTGTTTTGTTCCCCAACCTTCTCTTGATGAATAAGTTCCTAAACCATTATCCAAAATACTGAGGGTGTAACGTCCTTGAGATAGAGAATAACTAACTTGTAAACAGGTGATTTCTGTCGCGTGTTTACCAACATTACACAAGGCTTCTTCTAAAAATCTGCAAATTCCTCGCTTATTTTCAATACTTAAATTGTTGTCATGAATAGGTTCAAAATTGTGAATTTTTAGTTTGAGAGTTTTAAAGCAGGGAAAATCTCGATCTAAGGTGTAGCTATAAACTTGATAGAGAATTTCATGTAAAGGGTTTCGCAAATCTATAACTAGATTATTTCCTAGATAAAGGCTGGTATCTTGAGGGAGAGTTTCTTGTTGCCAAAATTCATACATTCCTCGTAATTCTTGATTTAATTCTTCAAGTTCTTTTTCTATTAAAGGTAATAATTTATTAACTGGTAAATCTTGTCCTTTGACTATTTTTAATACTTTAGCTAAACTTTGTAATGGTCCATTATGAATAGTTTCTATTTTCAGTTCAATTAGATTTT
>LJOT01000341.1 GCA_001672075.1 Anabaena sp. CRKS33 | reverse complement strand
CCTGTTCCCTGTTCCCTGTTCCCTGTTCCCTGTTCCCTGTTCCCTGTTCCCTGTTCCCTGTTCCCTGTTCCCTGTTCCCTTGTCATAACGACAATTTTTCACGCCAACCTACTTATAATGTTTTTGCTTACACTTTTCCTGATACTTTGGACAAAGACTACTATATTTCATATAAATAGCAAAAAGCCCGCTTACACATTCAAGTATTTGGCGGGCTTAAAAATTATTGAAAATGGAGCTTATGGGAGTCGAACCCATGTCCAAATTGGGTATTAACCCTCCACTCGTTCACAGGTTTAGCCTTTCTGACCCTCAAGGCGGGAATCGTTCATTATCCCGAACGTAGGATGCTCTGATTTAATCTTAGCCACCAAACCAACCAGAGAACGTTTGTTGGAGCATCCGTTGGGGGTTAGGTCTTTAATCCTTAACGGAGTCAAATTAAAGACGCTCGAACCTGTAAGAGGTGTTTTAGGCAGCTACTAGAGCTTCCCGACGAGCAAATTTTACGATATTGTTCGCATTTACTTTTTTTTCGAGTCTTTGATTTCCGAGAGATGACTCGCTCTCGACCTGAATCACAGAGCAGCTTTCGCCAACCTGTCGAAACCGTTAAAGCCCCATACACCTTACATTTTTATTATAGTACAGAATTTTGCAGTTGGCAAATAAAAATTATCTCTACTGAATTTTTGGCATCATTGGCATCAATTAAATTAAAACTTAGGTGATGGTAACGGTACGCCTAGTAAACTCAAGTTGAGAACATGACCACCTGCAACCAAGTAAACAGGCTCACAAATATTACCTAATTGCCGCACTAAAACACCGAGGCGATCGCGGAATTTGCGCCCCACAGGATAAGCTGGAACTACACCCCAACCTGTTTCTTCTGCCACAAATATGATATTAGCTGCAACTAAGGGCAAGGTTTCTAGCAACTCTTTTACAGTATTTTCCCAGATTACATCTTCTATTTCTATAAAATTAGCTACCCACGTTCCTAAGGAGTCAACTAACAAGCAAGTATCGGTCTGGGATTGAGCTAAAGTAGCCGTAAGTTGCACAGGTACACAGAGAGTCAACCAATCTTGAGGTCGTCGTTGTTGATGTTTTTGAATCCGTTGTTGCCATTCTTGATCATCTGGATCTTGTCTGGCTGTGGCGATATATACAACTGTCTTTCCTGAATTTTCCGCCAAATTTTCCGCCCATTCGCTTTTACCTGACCGGGCAGCACCCGTCACCAAAATCACTTTATTCATGACCGATTTTATTATATAATACTTGAAAGTAAACATCCGTGAGGGAAACCAAGCCTAGCTATAGGAAAGCCTGCTAAATTTAACAATCTCAGCAGAAATTCATTTTGTCCTCCTGAATTCTTTTTTGATCAAGACCATAAATTTTAGGATATTTTTATGAAACCAGGGTTGAAACGGATCGAGGCAACGCTACATGACTTAAAAAGTCGCCATGATGATACCGCTAGACAAACCAGTGATCAGACAAAACGCTCTTTCTCCTTTCGCATTAGCATCGGAAACCATGAATCTACTGACAATTCTGCCACTACAGGAGCAACCCATAATAGCAAATTAGATACAGATATTAGTCATGGAAATTCAGAGGCTGTATTTCCTCATCATGATTCTGTACCAGTTTTTCCAGCCCAAGAGACTGGAGAAAAAACACCAACTCTCCCTAAATTTAAAACCCCTGCTTTTAGTAGTCATCGTCATGGAGCTAACCCAGCGCTGGCCATGAATATGCTCCAAGCAATTCAAGAAAAAGTTGCTAGTTGGCAAATAGAACTGCAAACAATTGTACAACAAATTCAGGATATTTATTTAGAAGGTGCAATTATTAATGGTTGGTTAGAATCTCATCCCCAACAACCGGAAACAGGTGGAACAGCTACGTTGCGTCATGCCGAAGTAGATCGACTCATGGACTATGTAGAGGAGATTTGCGCTAATGGTGACAAAGAATCTTATCAATCAGTGCATACCGAATATCGCCTCTGTGGAGTAGATGCAGCGGGTCAGGTTTGGTCACGTCCATGTCCAGTAGACCAAGTGCCTAGTGTTAGTATAGCGATCGCACGTCATAAAAGATTACGGCAATTATTAGTACGTCAACAAGATTTAGAAAATCGCTTGAGTCAATTAGCGGAGACTTTAGTAATGTTACATAGTCATATTCAACAAAGTTGAAAAAATTACAGCATAATTCACGAGTAAAACTGTCTTGGTATCCGTCCTTGAGGGGTGTGTTAGCGATTAGTAACGCACCCCAAGTATCTTTTTAAGAATCAAGCCAGATTCCTATATGATATGATATATTTTAAATTCAAATCCTTATGCAAACGGAAACTATGACTAACGAAGAAGAAATCTTTTTTGAGGAAGAGGAAGATCAAGAAATTGAGTCTCAACCGCTGAGTGAGTTAATTCCTGAATTAAAGCAAATTCGAGAAATTGTTGTTTCTGGTAGTGACTGGACAACAGCAACAATACTTGATCAGCTTATTCGCAATAATATCCAATTAACTCCAAGATTTCAAAGACGAGATGCTTGGGATATAACACTCAAAAGTAGATTTATCGAATCACTTATACTTGGATTTCCAGTACCACAAATAGTATTAGCAGCTAGTCAAGAAAAAGGTAAGTTTATTGTTCTTGATGGTAAACAACGCTTGTTAACAATTCTGCAATTTTATGGCAAGAGTGATGAAAACATACCAAACAATGCCTTTGCTTTAAGAAATCTAGAATTTAGACGTGATTTAATTGGCAAAAAATATGAAGATATAAAAAGTGATTTATTTTTGAGTAGAGATATTGACAATCTTGATAATCAAACTATTCGCACTATGGTTCTGCGGAATATAAAAGACGAAAATTTCCTTTATAAAATTTTTCTACGTTTGAATGTACAAAGTACACCATTATCAGCCCAAGAACTTCGACAAGCATTACATCATGGTTCATTTATCAATTTTTTAGATGATCAATCAATTAAAAGTCAATCTCTTAAAAAAATATTCAACTCAGAACATCCTGATTTTCGGATGAGAGATGTCGAATTATTGTTACGTTATGTAGGATTTCATTATTTCTTATCCAAATATAGTGGAAACCTTAAATCTTTCCTTGACATGACCTGCACAGAACTTAATAAAGATTGGAATAACAAACATAATGATATTGAAAATGTAGTTAACCAATTTGAGGAAGCAGTACAAACAACTATTAATATATTTGAAGAAAAAAAGTTTTTTCGTATGTGGTTAAGCAATGATACAACATATAGAAGACGATTTAATAGAGCAATTTTAGATGTGATGGTATTTTATTTTTCAGATGAAATTATCAGACAATCTGCTGAAAGAAATCAAGACAAAGTTAAAGAAGCTTTCAACAATTTATGTTCATCAAATAACGACTTTAAAGAAGGTGTTGAAGGAACAACCAAAAACATTATTCAAACTTACAATCGTTTTAGATTATGGGGTGAAACTCTACTAGAGGTTTTAGATGTAGAATTTAATTTACCTCAATTCGTTGATAATCGGATTATTTTTAATGGTTTGAGGTAGGTTCTTAATAAGATATGCCAGAATCTGATAAATTTATTACTTTAAAAACGCAGCTAGACAGGTTAAAAGACGAATTTCTTCCTGAAATTAGCCCGACAGGTTCATATTCCGAGAGTCAGTTATCTAGAACTGCTGCATA
>LJOT01000340.1 GCA_001672075.1 Anabaena sp. CRKS33 | reverse complement strand
TCCAGCATGACCTAATGCAATACCAGTTACCAACATTCCCAAAACTAAGAAAGGTTGGGCGCTGGCTTGATATTTGACATCATTAGCTATGGGGTCACGAAGGAAATACATATCTGGGAAAGTGATTTGGGGAATGAAGTGAATCTCCAGCAAATAACCGGACACAAAATCTGGAAACAAGTTATCCTAAATCAGTCTCTCCAATTATCTAATTGCAAAGGATAACCTAATGATTGAATTTTTTGATAGTGTTTAGTATTTCCTGTCACTAAAATTAAATTATTTTCTATAGCAATTGCAGTAATATCTTTTGTCGTAGGTCTATCGAATATGGGGACATTTCTCAATAATCCTCTTTTTTTACATCTTTATAATTTTACCATTCTTGTGGCGGGTTTGATATCAAATTGCTGTAAATAAGCAGAATATGGTTATTAAGCCACGAGTTATTGTTGCTAATCCTCCTTTTGCGGAAGATGGTAATACTCAACAGGCTGCAAGATTTATAAAAAAAGCATTAAATTGGTTAGAAAAAGGTTCTCAGGTTGCTTTTGTTTTACCTCAATCTTTTTTAACGAATCAAGTTTTAGAAATTTCTCACGATAATACACAAATTCTTCTTTATTTAAGTGGTTTGTTAGATGATGAAGAAGAAGCATGGCTTCCTATCCTCCCAGAAATGCCTGGTTGGGCGCTTGATGGTACAGTTTTTGAAGCTGAACTCAGTGAAGATGTAGAGACATTTGAACAACTTTCACAACATCCTTGGGCAATCAGACGTTTTCGCCATACGCCTTATCCATACCTAACTAATGAGGAATTAACACAAAAGCTAAGGATAGACAGTATGGAGGAGCGTTTATGACTTGTGAAATTTCATTTTTACCTGTAGGTAATGCGGATTGTATAGTTACAAGTGATAACAGTGATTCAGCAGTTGTTGTTGATATTGGGAAACCACGTTTATTACAGAAATGGCTTCAAAACAAAAATAAAAAAAATATTAAGCGAATTTATATTACTCATGCACATGATGATCATCTTCCACCACTAGTGAAGCTTGTAGAGTTTCTTGATATTTGGTTAAAACAGGGAGAGGTAGAAACATTTTGTTTTCCTCACTCTTTTTATAAAATCTCATTTGAGAAATTAATAGCTTATAGAGGAACAAGCCCTAAATATGACAGATTAGAATTAGCTTTAAATTGTCTTGATGATTGGGATAGACTGGGACGTATTCGCTTTATTCCAGCTTCACGTGATTCAAACTCATATACACAGGGAAATTTAGAAATTCACGTTTTACATCCAAGACAATTATTTATTGAAAAGCATTTAGCAAAATCTCACACCAAACTTAACGAAATTTCTCTTATCCTGCGGGTCATTTATGGTGATTTTGCTGCGCTATTACTTGCCGATATTGAAAATTTAGGATTGAAAGAATGTGTAGATATTTGTAAACCAGATGAACTTGCAGCTAACGTTCTTAAAATTCTTGATCATGGTGCATAATTACCATATCCAGCTTGTCAATGTCGCTAATTTGTCCCCGACGACATATAATTACTCTCTGTACAGATAAAAATATGGACGGTATTGGACTCGAACCAACGACCCCATCGATGTCAACGATGTACTCTAACCACCTGAGCTAACCGTCCGTAATCACACAGATTAATAATTTATCATCTAAAATATCATCTGTCAACCCCTAAAACCAAAACTTTATTTTAGATATATTTTAGATATATTATTTTACATATATCTAGTTAACTGCACCCGATAACGATCCTTTTTTGTCACCGCAATTTCTCCAACTTGTAACCGCCCTTTTCCCCGAATAGCAATTAAATCCCCCGTTTTGACCTGGGAACTGGCTTGAGTCACTTCCTTCCAATTAACACGCACATCATTGGAGTCTATTAAATCTACCATTTTACTCCGGGACATCCCAAACCCAGCGGAAGCCACCGCATCTAACCGCAAAGAAGCTTCCACAGTCGTTAATTCTTTTTTCTTTGGTTCGCGGATTTTTAACTCGCTAATATCAATGCGTTGAGTTTTCACCGGTACAGAACGCACCTGTTTTAAACTCATCTCTAAAAATTCTCCCAATTCCGGGACAACAATCACCTGCGCCCCTCTTTCCCCCAAAACAATCACATCTCCCGTTTTTTCCCGGACAATTCCCGTTCCCAACATCGCACCTAAAAAATCTCGGTGATTCGCTGTATCAAATAGGAAATTACCAGCAATTTCTAAGGCCATGATAGCAACTTGAGACTGATCTAATGGTAACTCGGCGCGAGCGATCGCTATTCTTTGTCTTTCCGCTTGGGGATATCCACCCCAAGTCACTAAATGTACCTCTGTTAATCGGCTAAATACCCGGTTAATTTCCGCTAACTCTGGCGGAGACAAAAAATCTGTTAATACCACCTCCCAGGTCTTTATAGCCTGGTCTGCTTGATCAATTACACGGGCAATGGTATCGCGGTTTTCAACCCCTTTTAAAAGTTCTTCTCTAGGTAGCATGGAATTATAGCAGTTATAGGAGTTCGGAGTGCGAAGTTCACAAGTATTGTTATTAATTGTTATTAAGAATCCTGTTAATCCTTAAATCCTGGATATCCTGATTCAGACAACAATTACCAATTAATTATTTTCAGCATAGCCCTGAATATTTTCCGGGTCAAACTGCCTTAAAATCCGAGTAGCTTGACGGGTCAGTGTTTCCGAACCTTGGACGACAATTAAATACTTACCCGCATCTAAGCGATGACGATAGGGTAAAGCATTACCACCACCCTCAAATAAACCAACACCACCCCCCACAAATATACTACCCATAGCCCCGCTACCAGCGCCCAAAATTCCGCCAATTACGTGATTACCGATTTCTCCAGCCCAAGCAAAAGTATCTAAACCAGTAATCAAACTGAAGGTAAAACCCGAAAAAAAGCCAAATGGTACTAACCAAATCGCCATTAATTTTACTTGTTTTTTCGCTTCTTCTTTGGGGTCAATTAAACCAAATTCATCAGCACTTTTATATCCTCTACCAAGAATAGTCCCATTTATGCCTTCTTTTTCTAAAGCTAAATCGGCGGCTTCGGCTTGGATACGATCTGATAATACAGCAACAAGATAATTCATTAATCTTAAACTATTTTTTAAATTCCAGTTGACATCATCAGTATATTCACTAATCAGGATTAATCTGATTTTAGCAAGTCTAAAGGCTCACAAAAGTTATTTACACCTTGTTTAAGAACATAAATTAAAACCGGTGTGGCCAGACTTCTCGGAAAGGTCTGTATTGTCCCCAGATGTTCTATCATCTCTTGAATTGACCCATTTAGCAAGTCTTCTCGATATTCCTGTTCACAAATTACAGCCCGCCATTTTTTGGCTAAGGCATCTAACCATTCAGAATTAGTTTGTTCTGGTTGTTGTCCAGCCTTAATAGCCAGAGTCATTACCGCGTCTTCTAAATCTCCATCGCAGTCCTCTATCAAGTCTAATGTTTCCATTGCTTGAGGATCATCTACCATCAGAGAACGAAATTTTGCAATCTCTTGTGATGTAACTTTGGTCATGATCATGAGTTTTTGACTAGTTTAGCACTTGCAACATCATTGATAAGTAGGTTGGCGTTAAAAATTGTCGTTATGACAAGGGAACAGGGAACAGGGAACAGGTTTTGGGCAACTTTACTTTTTGTTACTTATGTCGGTTTTT
>LJOT01000622.1 GCA_001672075.1 Anabaena sp. CRKS33 | reverse complement strand
TTTAACACCAGGGAGCAAGATGCTCCCACTACTTTCAACAATCATATAGTTAGCCTACTCTTTAACATTTAACACCAGGGAGCAAGATCCTCCCACTACCTTCAATAATCATATAGTAGTTATTTATACATAATTTTTAAGCGAAGATAAAATACTGTTACTACAAGCTAACGCTCACATCAAATTTTAGCAAATAAATACTACAATGATTGAAGAAGCAATCTTTTGGTGTAATCGTGATGCAATCAATTTTCTGGAGTATAGAAGAAGTAGCTATTCGAGCTAAACAGTTTTATGAAAACGTTATTCGCCAAAATGTCGAGTATGGTGACAATATCGGTAAGATGATTGTGATTGATGCAGAAACTGGTGAATATGGAATTGATCCAACTGGTGTAGAGACAGCGTTAAAGTTAAAACAGAAAAACCCTAATGCTAGATTGTTTACTATACGGATTGGTTACGATGTTGCTGTAAGTTTTGGTGGTGCAATGGAGCGTACATCTGAATGATTTATGGAAAAATTAGCGATGGTAGGGCAATAATTCCAGTGGTTTTTCGTTTACCTTCACAGCCAGATTTTAATTTAAATTTTGTTATTGATACTGGATTTAATGACCATCTTACTTTACCACCACAGGCAGTTAGTGCGATGAATCTTCCCTTATATTCTAGTACCGAAGCCAGATTAGCCGATGGTACTCAAGCTTTATTATCTATACATTTGGCAACAATTGTATGG
The DNA here is from genome assembly GCA_001672075.1 of Anabaena sp. CRKS33. Lineage (GTDB taxonomy): Bacteria > Cyanobacteriota > Cyanobacteriia > Cyanobacteriales > Nostocaceae > Dolichospermum. The sequence continues at coordinate 267 of LJOT01000622.1, read as the reverse complement.
GACGGTGTAGAAAGATTAGTTCCAGTTTTAGCTGCTGGCTATAAACCTTTAGTAGGAACTTCTCTGATGGCAGGATATCATCTAGAAATTGATTTTCAAGATAATGGTTTAGTTTCATTAGAAAAACTCTAATCGAGTAGTTACGATTGTAGTCAAATATAAATTTTGGAAAAATTGCTATTTTAAAAAATGTTCGGTAGTGGGAGCATCTTGCTCCCTATTTTAAAAAATGTTCGGTAGTGGGAGCATCTTGCTCCCTATTTTAAA
>LJOT01000067.1 GCA_001672075.1 Anabaena sp. CRKS33 | reverse complement strand
GTCCTACCCACAGCTAAACCAGAACCATTTAAAGTATGCACAAATTGCGTCCCTTTCTTCCCCGATTCCTTAAACCGAATATCCGCCCTTCTCGCTTGAAAATCTACACAATTAGAACAACTAGAAATCTCTCGATATTTCCCAGAAGATGGCAACCATACCTCTAAATCATAGGTTTTTGTGGACGAAAAACCTAAATCTCCAGTACATAAATTAATCACTCGATAAGGCAATTTTAAAGCCTGTAAAATCCCCTCAGCACTTCCTAATAACTTCTCTAATTCCTCAAAGGAATCTTCCGGTTTTACTAATTTCACTAACTCTACTTTATTGAATTGATGTAACCGAATTAAACCCCGCATATCCCGGCCATAACTTCCCGCTTCCCGCCGAAAACATGGCGTATATGCCGTATGATAAATTGGTAATTCTTCCGCGTTAATGATGTCCCCCCGATACAAATTAGTAACCGGTACTTCCGCAGTAGGAATTAACCACAAATCATCTTCTGCACATTTAAAACTCTCTTCCGCAAACTTCGGTAATTGTCCTGTACCTGTTAAAGAATCTGTATTTACTAACAATGGTGGACTAACTTCAATATAGCCATTCTCAATATGTTGAGAAAGCATAAACTGAATTAACGCCCTTTCTAAAGCCGCACCGGCACCCATAAGACTGACAAACCGACTTTGGGCAATTTTTACCGCTCTTTCAAAGTTCAAAATCCCCAATTTTTCGCCGATTTCCCAATGTGGTAAAATATGGGGATTTGTGGGTTTATATTCATCTCCCCATGTTCTCACTTCTTGGTTATCATCTTCACTTTTACCAATGGGTGTAAAATCACTGGGTAAATTCGGAAGAGCTAACAGTAATTCGTGAATTTGGGCTTTTAATTCTTTTTCCTGGGGTTCTAAGTCACTTAATGTGGTCTTAATGGCGTTTCCTTCGTCCTTTAAGGCTTGTATTTCTGGACTTTGAGGATCAACTCCAGATTTTACTTTTTGACCCACTAATTTGCCAATTTCGTTGCTGCGGGCTTGTAGTTGACTGCGTTTACCTTCTAATTCCCGTTGTTGTTGGCTTAAATCTAATATAGGTTGAATGTCGTATTTACCGTTACGACTGTTTAATTTCTCTTGTACGAGTTGGGGGTTTTCTCTAATTTGTTTAATATCCAGCATTTTTTGTTAATTGTTTGTTGTCAGTTGTTAATTGTACGGGTTTAGCAACGCTTATCAGTGTCAATTTAACTGAAAATTAACCCAAATATATCCTATTCTGTATCTTTTCCCAAAACCTAAAAATTGTCAAAATCCTAGGTTGGGTAGCACGCAGTGAAACTCAACAGATTAACCCAAGGGTTGAATTGATAAAATGTTGAGTTTTGTGTCTCAAGTCAATGTTACCTCAAACTGATGCTATGTTAATAATGATAAGAAGTACAAGATAAGCGACTTCTTCAATAAGTTCAGATATATTTATCTATTTCCTATTCCCTAATTTGAAGGAGATGATCAGCAATGATGACATCTGAAGCGGTTGTTTTAAATATCAAAAATGTGGGTTTAAGTGATGATCAATTTTATCAATTATGTCAAATTAACGAAGATTGGAAACTTGAACAAACTGCTAAAGGAGAATTAATAATTATGCCTCCAGTTGGTGCAATTAGTGGTAATAGAGAATCAGAGTTTAATGCAGATGTTGTGATTTGGAATCGTCAAACTCAGCTAGGAAAAGTATTTAGTTCTTCTACTGTTTTTATTCTACCTCATGGTGGTAAACGTTCTCCTGATGTGGCTTGGATAGCTAATGAACGCTGGGAGTCTTTAAGTGTTGAAGAACAGGAAAAGTTTCCTAAAATTTGTCCTGATTTTATCATAGAATTGCGATCGCGCACCGATTCTTTGAGTCAATTACAGGAGAAAATGCAGGAATATCTTTATAGTGGTTTACGTTTAGGTTGGTTAATTGATCCTCAAAATCAACAAGTAGAAATTTATCGTCAAAATCAATCTGTAGAAATGGTATTGTTACCAACAACTTTATCTGGAGAAGATGTTTTACCAGGATTTATTTTAGAACTACCTGTTTTCAGAGATTAGCATACTAAAACCACTGTCAATTATAAATCAATTATAAATTACGGCGTTGCTGAAACCAGGTATGAATTTAGGTGTAGAGACGTTCCATGGAACGTCTCTACAAGGGTTTTGAAATCATTAAAAATCATTTTCATGCCTCAAATCAGCAACGCCTAAATTACCTAGTAATACGATTCATTAACCACAGAGATGCTACTAAACCTGCAAAATGCGCTGATACAGTATTAGTATTTGCTTGAACTATAAGCATATCTAAACCGCTAATAATCCGCGTTGGATCAAATAATTGTGTAGTTACTGCTTGAGGAGATATAGACCTAGCTACCAATGTACCAACAATCGCTTGCGCCCCTAATAGAGTCACTAAAGTTCCGCCTAAATTTATCCACAGTCCTAATCTTAATACTTGCGCGGTTTCAGCTTTACGAGGACGATTAGTAGGATTAGGTGATTCTAGTTGTTTACCAATTCTGGTGTAGCGATAAGCTAAGTAAATACCAGCACCCAGGAGGATTATACCACAAATTGCTAAAAATACACCAAAGCCTGTCCCTGGATTATTGCTAGGACTACCCGCTTTTTGGCTAAAAATGCCAAATAATAAGACTATTATCCCAGATATTACCCCTAAGACTAACTGAATCCAAAAACTAATCCAACCTGCTAGACGAAATTGTTGGGCTATAGCCCGAATGTTAGATGATGGTGTTTCTGAGTTTTGTGACATATAAAAATTAAATATTAAAAGTTAAAAGTTAAAAGTTAAAAACAAACTTCTGTTTGTTCTCTGATTCCAGAATAATTGATAATGGTTTAAGTCTACTGAAAATTTCAGACTTAAAAATTAATTATGGATGCAGCTGTTTTGCAATCTACTTTCCTGTTAACATTACTGTTATCAGTTGGTTTGTTTTTCTTTATTCGGGCTTCAACTAAAGACCGCATAGAAGTGATGCGTTTAGTTTCACAACAGGATGAAAATACGTTAATGACTTCATTGAAGGATTATTTTCGCACTCGTGCTTATCGAGTATTAGCGGTAGATTCTCCAAAAAATCAAGTCACATTTGAGGGATTTGTTAGACCTAGTTGGTTTCTAGCTATATTTTTAACTACATTAGCAGCGGTGGGTTTAGGTTGTTTGTCGTTAGTTCTATCCATGCTTTTTCCTAATTTTGGGCGTTTTTTTCCGGCAATAATCCTATTTTCACCTTTAAGTGGTCTCTTGTACTGGAAAAAATCTGGAAGACTTGAGAAGGTGTCACTCCAGATAGAAAATATCCGCAGTGGACAAAACTCCTCAAGTATAATTGCTGTTACTGCCCATAGAGATGAACTTGCTGAGTTACAAAAGGCATTACAGCTAAAGGCGCTTGATTGATTGATTATTGAAGATGAAAACAATGAGCATCTATACCTATTCTGATGTAGAATTCTGAGTAAACTTTTGAGCAAATTGGCAGTGAGAAGGAGAAAATACTACTGCTGTTGTAAATTTTCCTAAGGACTGGGATGTAATGAGGAAAAATCTGAATTGCTGGACAGAGCTTGATAGTAGTCCAAATTAGTGAGATCATAAATTTGTCCTCATCTTTGGATTTCCTTGGCTCTGTCGCTATTCTCTGATGTGTAAGCTGACAATAAACTGATTCATGCAACTAAGTCGAGTTGATGAGGAGTTAATTATGCTATGACTTGAGAGAATTTGTTTAAACAGTTTTTAGCCCTGCTTGACAATTAGACCGCAAAATTAAAAAAAAATGGAATTTTTGAAGAACCTGATCAAAATTGCCAGTTATTATTATCAGAGCTAGAAGCTACATTTAGGAGATAGGATAGTCATTTGTTGTTTAATTAACAGTTACGGCAACTAGTTCCGATACCGATATCGATGCTGGTGCCGGCACTGTTAATTGTACTGATGCTGATACTGTTACTGTTGGTGATTCAAAACTCCTTAGACTAGGAAACAAGAAATGATTTTCTTCTACGTATTGAGCACCAAACAGACCTTTTTCCGCCCAGAAATAACGGTCTGTTGTGTGTTCATTGCGTTTTACTAGTAGTAGCGCGGGTGGCATAATACCTTCAGCGTGAATGAACTTTCTTGCTGCTGTCACAGGTTTATCTTCGCCACTTTCGATACTGTACTGGGGAATATGTTCCAGTATCCGTCGTCCTTCTTGACGACGACGACTTTTCCGTTTGCGTCTCCTTGCCAACCTATTGTCCTCCTGTTTCCAGCTATAGATTGTAGTTGTGGCTACAAAATCAGTCGTCATTATATAATTTTTTTCTAATAAAATCAATAGTTTTTAATGTTTTGATACAATTAGGAAGAAAAAATAAAAATGAAGAATAAAAATTCCCAAAAACTGCTGTCTACTACCCATTGTCTATTACCAATCATCCATTACTAGATTAGACTAGATATATATAGCCTGATAGTGGTATGCACTTGCATGAGGTACAAAATTAGGTTCAAGACTACGGGCTATGCACCACTTTTCTCTGGCTTTGAGTCCTGTGAGAGTTTATTTTTGCTAAACTGCTAGTGACTGCAACTTTTCTACCTCCTAAATTCCTGTAACTCATGCTAATGTCTGCCAGTTCTGATTTTCTTGCTTTATGTCGAGAGCAAATAACCCTGTTAGCCCAAGGCATGGGAGCTTCTTTTAGTGTAGTTTATTTAACACAGGAATTGGTAGAAAAATCTACAGGTGAGGCACGACTAATTCCAGTGATGGTGTATCCAGAAACTATAGCATTAAATCCTTGTGATGAGTATGGTGAACAAGAAGAGAGTTACCCAGTTAAGCTTGCTCATGTTTTAGCATTACCAAATCAAAACATGAGGTTGTTAAAACCGACTTCAGTATCTAAGTATTCATCAGCGTCAACCGCAGCAACAGAAAAACAAAATTTACAAGATAAACAAGATGAATATTCACTAAGTCATAACCAAATTGTTTCACCCCTGATTTATGAGGGTGTAATGATGGGATTATTAGTGACTGCGAGGGAAGATAGGGAATGGAACCAACGGGAGGAAGGAGAAATTGAACGCATTGGCAAAACTTTAGCGATCGCTTGTATTTTAGATCAACGTCGGGCCTGGTTGCAACATCAACTTCAGCAAGAACAAATTCTCCAAGAGGAACAACGGGACTTATTAGATAATCTCTTACATCAGTTTCGTAACCCCTTAACTGCTATCCGCACTTTTGGTAAACTCCTATTTAAGCGAATGCGAGCAGTTGATCCTAATCGGGAGGTAGCAACCAGTATAGTCCGGGAGAGCGATCGCTTACAAGAGTTATTACAAAAGTTTGATCAAGTGATTGATTTAAATACAGCCAATTTAACACCTCTTTCCCTCCCTGAGTCAAAGGCAGTAATTAACCAAAATCAAAATGCACAAAAACCAGGGAAACCTGTGTTATTATTACCAGGAACAGGAGAACAGTTAACTAATTGTTCTGTAGCGGATTTATTAGCACCTTTATTAATATCGGCTCAAGCTATTTCCCAAGAACGAAATTTACAACTAATTACGGAAATTCCCCATCATTTACCTTTAGTCAGAGTCAATGAAAAAGCCTTGGGAGAAGTATTGAGTAATATTATAGATAATGCTTTGAAATATACTCCCGCAGGTGGTAAGATATTAATACAATGTGGGCAACAACAGGGAAATTTCCAAGGTATTGCTATTAGTGACACAGGACCAGGTATTCCCCCGGAAGACTTAGAACATCTGGGAGAAAGACATTACCGAGGTGTACAAGCACAAACAGCAATTCCTGGGACAGGGTTAGGAATTGCTATTGCTAAACAGTTAATAGCAGAAATGCAGGGAAATATAGAGGTTTTCAGCCCAGCAATTGACTCGGTTATTACATCACCTCACAGCCCAGGAACTACGGTTATAATTTGGTTGTCTGCTGTTGTTTAGGTAATGGGTAATGGGTCATGGGTAATTGGTAATGGGTAATTGGTAATGGGTAATTGGTAATAAAAGCTCTGGTTTCATCCTTTAATCCTAGATATCCTGATTCTGACAATTTACCTAACTATAGGAATAATATTTGATTTTTGATAGCTTGCGTGGCGTAGCCATACAAAACTCAGTAGGTATCAATTCTCTCTTTCTTCCTGTGTTCCCTGTTCCCTGTTCCCTGTTCCCTGTTCCCTGTTCCCTGTTCCCTGTTCCCTGTTCCTGTGTTCCCTGTTCCCTGTTCCCTCATCACACAAGTAAATTCACAGAATCAAACCGGATTCCTATAGAACTTAGGTGTTGCTGAAACCAGGTATGAATTTAGGGTATAAAATCTGCATTGAGAACTTGAGCTAAAGAAAAAGGTGGTTCTTCTGGAAATAAGTTTGATGGCAGTTGGTATTTGTTAATTGTATCTTTTTTAGCGTCTTGATAACAGGGTAGAAATACATCATTTAAAATAGCTTTTAAACTAGGACTATCTGCTAGAGTATAGGTTATTTGTCGTCTTTGTTCCACGACAGTATTACGCCAACCTCTAGCGTTATCATCTTTTTCTTCTATCCAATATTGTAATTTTAATAAATGTTCAATTAAGACAACTAAGCGAGTTTTTAGTTCTTTCTTTTCACTCCTTCCCATACTATCAATTTCTTCAATCAAATTCTCGATATCTAACTGTTCTAAGTTTCTTTCTTGCAAATGTTGAATCGTGGTTTGTATCCACAGGTAAAAATCTTGATCATATAATGTTTTGTTGTTATCAATGTAAGTAATGTTAGCCATACAGAAAACTCCTTACAGAGTGTTACGGTTGTATTTTAGCATAAATGCGGTTAACTTACCCTATGGACTAAATCAATTTCATCGTCCTAAAGACACGGTGAGTGTTACCATCACAGGTCGTCTAAATAAATTTAGCATCAAAAAAAATAAATCCCCGACTTCTGAAAGAAATCGAGGATCTAGGTTTCAATTAATTACCAGAATCAAATTAAACAGCAGCTAATTCTGGAGTTGGACGCTTACTGTTACGGATATTGTGAATCGCGTCAGCATAATCAGGAGCATTGAAAACAGCCGAACCCGCTACAATAGCATTAGCACCAGCTTCCAAAACTTGCCAAGTATTATTAGCTTTTAGGCCTCCGTCAACTTCAATCCAAGGATCTAAACCGCGTTCATCACACATTTGACGCAATTTGCGAATTTTAGGAACTACGCTAGGAATAAAGCTTTGACCACCGAAACCGGGGTTAACGCTCATAATTAGCACTAAATCGCACAATTCCAGCACATATTCAATTAATTCCAAAGGTGTACCCGGATTAAGTACAACTCCAGCTTTCTTACCAAGTTCTCTGATTTGTCCCAAAGTGCGATGTAAATGAGGAGATGCGTTATGTTCAGCATGGACGGATATAATATCAGCACCAGCCTTAGCAAAACCTTCTACATACTTTTCTGGTTCGACAATCATCAGGTGGACATCTAGGGGTTTAGTTGTAACCGGACGAATCGCCTCCACAATCAGAGGACCTATTGTAATATTAGGGACAAAACGTCCGTCCATTACATCAACGTGAATCCAATCTGCTCCCGCTTTGTCTACGGCGCGAATATCGTCACCCAGACGGCTAAAATCTGCTGATAGGATAGATGGAGCAATAACTATGGGCTTTTGAGATGAATTTTGGGTCATGGCTAGTGGGTTTTAAGCGTCTTCGTCTGTAGGTATTGTAACAAAATATGGAGAAATTATTAATTAAGGCCAGAGTAAAAAAGTTTTTTAGTGAAAATTAGGATTTAGAAGCCAGGAGTTAGGATCAAAAAGAAAAGATAAAAATCATATCTTTCTGCTGCCCTATACATTACCTTTTGCATCTTCTCTTTTACTTCTTCCATCTTATACATTGCTTTACAACTAATATCTTTTATTTCTTGCATTTTAAACATTGCTTTTTGCATCTTATCTGTCACCTCTTGCATCTTGCTTAGTAATTCATGAACAGAAATTGGATAATTTTTTGGGGTTTAGGTTTTTCCTGTTTAACTCTACCAACCTTTGCAGGTATAACAGGAGCAACTTTTTTAGGGAAGAATGGTATTGATGCTTTAAAACTACATCAAGCTCCTTATAATTTAACTGGGCGGAAAATTGCCATTGGTCAAGTTGAAATCGGTCGTCCAGGGATGTTCGGCTGGGACAAAGCCGTATCTAAAAATCGTGCTGTATCTCCAACAGCGGTTTTTCTCCGCAATGTTGTAGCTAAATCAAATTTTAATGTTGAATCTCACGCTTATAATGTTTCTGCTGTCATGATTAGTCAAGATAAAGCCTTTCCTGGTGTCGCACCCAAGGCAAGATTATACTCTTCCGCTGTAGGATCTATGAGGAAAAATGGTCAACCGGAGGAATGTTTATCAGCGCAACACATCGCTTTACAAAATAGTGGTGATGTTCGAGCTATTAATTTTAGTTTTGGTGAGCCATTAAATCGTGATTCCCGACCAGAAGCTATTTTAGATGGAAATGCTTTACTGACATTATGTATTGACTGGTCTAGTCGTGTGCATGATGTTGTGTATACTATTGCAGGAAATCAAGGTAAAGGTGGGATTCCTATTCCTACAGACAATTTTAACGCAATCAATGTGGCTTTTTCCTCAGAACAAAACGGAATTTTTGATAAACTTCACGTTTCTAATTTGACTAATAACAGTCAAGAAATAAAAGATCGTTTAACTGGAAAAGAATTTAATATTGGTAATAGAAGAGCAATTAGTTTAGTTGCTCCTGGTACTAATATTCCTTTACTTAACCCTGATGGTAAAATTAATAAATCTACAGGTACTAGTTTTGCAGCACCACAGGTTACTGCTACTGTAGCATTATTGCAAGAGTTTACTGATAGACAATTGCGAAATAAACAACTAAATTGGAGTATTGATGCTCGTCGTCATCAAGTGATGAAAGCTATATTACTTAATGCAGCAGATAAAATTCAAGATAGTGGTGATGGTTTACGATTAGGAATGATGAGAACATTAGTTGATAAACAAAATCAAGATTGGTTAGTGACGGAAGCTTATCAAGATGTAAAAATTTCTTTAGATGCTCAAATGGGAGCAGGTCATTTAAATGCTTTTCGAGCTTATCAACAATTAAATGGTGGTCAATGGAAATCTAATGTAGCTATACCATCAATTGGTTGGGATTATGATAGAATTAATGCTAATACTACTCAGGAATATATTTTTAAAAACAGTTTAAAAGCCAATAGTTTTGTAGCTATTACTTTAAGTTGGGATCGTTTGGTAGAGTTGAATGATAAAAATAATAATCAACAATATGATGTGGGGGAAACATTTAAAGATCAGGGATTAAATAATCTTGATGTTTATTTAGTTAAGGAAAATGGGAAAAACAATGAAGTTGTTATGTGTGCTTCTGTGAGTGAAGTGGATAATGTTGAACATATCTTTTGTCCAGTTTCTACTAATGGTAATTATAAAATTCGGGTACAATTTCAGAAGCAGGTTAATGAAGCGGTTCAACCTTATGCTTTAGCTTGGTGGACTGTAGGTGAAAAGTGATCTATTTTTTGATAATTGCAATAATGAACATGAAGCACTAAAAAACGCGCTATCAGCTATGTTACACTATAAGTCACTATAAGTATAACTTCAAGATACTGCCAAATCAGACAAGTTATGAGTGTTTGCAGCATGAAATAACCAGTAATACCAATAGCAAAGGTAAAAGCACTAACTAGTGGCCGGTTAGAGAACTGTCCCATTTATTTTGACATCCTAACTATTTCTATACTAGACTACTCAAGTAATTTCATTAAATCACAAATATAGACAACAAAAATGTTAAAGCTACCTGATATATGCTAAATTCATACTATGCTAAATCAGTGTAATTTCCAGTAGTTTCACCCTGAAACCATATTCCAGGCAGATTGATGACCAATCACTAATGACTAATGACTATAATTTTAACCAATGACGACGGTATTGATGCACCGGGTATTGCAGCTTTACTGAAAGCCGTAAGCAGTAAATATGACAGGACTAAACTGATTATTGCTGCACCACAATTACATCAATCAGGCTGTGGACATCAAGTTACTACCCATCAGCCAATCAACGTCGAACGTCGTTCTGATTTGGAGTATGCAATAGGGGGAACTCCTGCTGATTGTATCCGAGTTGCCATATCACATATTGTGCAAGATGTCGAGTACGTAATCTCAGGTATTAATGCTGGTGGAAACTTAGGAGTTGATGCGTATATTTCCGGTACTGTTGCTGCTGTCAGAGAAGCAGCAATACACGGTATCCCAGGAATTGCTGTTTCTCACTATCGTCGCGGCAATCTCGATTATAATTGGGATGCGGCCACTAAATGGACTTCCAAATTATTAGAGAATTTAATTCAACTTCCTCTAGAACCCGGATGTTTTTGGAATGTTAATTTACCCCATTTGTCACCAGAGGGGGGATTTCCAGAGGTGATATTTTGTCAACCTTGTACAAAGCCTTTACCTGTTAATTATCGCATACAGGATAATGATTTTTACTACATAGGAGAATACGGGAACCGAGAGCGAACTCCTAATAGTGATGTTGATATATGTTTTTCTGGAAAAATTGCCGTGACAAAGTTAAGAGTTTAACATTAGCTTTTAACATCAACTGTGGTAATTATTCATCTGAATTTTCGATTAAAGATAGGAGTCCATCTAATGTTTGTGACAATTGAGTGATTTCTCGTATTGACTCCTTATGAGAGTCGGCCAGACTTTGGACAGCGTCACACAAAGCGAAAATCTGATAACTTTGCTGCTCTACTTGTTTTCCTTGGATTTCTAGTTGTAAACTCAGGGAATCTACTCTTTGACCAAGACGTTCAATTGTTTCAGTGGTAGACAGTACAGCGTCTCCAATTTGTTCAACAATAGATTCTAACCTGCTGACTTTGGTTTCTACTCCAATTACAATCATTTCTGGCTTGCTCCAATTTTGAGAAAAAATCATTACAGCGATATTCCTATATATTCGGCCAACAGTGAAGTCGTCAGCATTGTTACGACTTAAACAGGATATAGCTAACAGTCTAGGTGGTGTAGCTATAAACTTTGTTATTAAGAAAATAGAGGTAATTCATGAATTACCTCTATTTTCTTTCGGTTTTGCGTAAGTCATGATGATTCAGAGAAGGTTTGGGAAGTGATAACATCTACCCAAAATATCTCTCCAAACCCTGAGTATGTCTTTTTCTGGAGTTATCTTATTAGTAATATAACCACTAATTATTCACAAAATCAAGCTATTTTAGTTCAATGGAGCAGTTCTTCTACAAGATGTTGATTCCATAAAATTTTGTAAAGTCCAGGCTGTTCTACGAGTTCTGAGTGATTACCGCTTTGGACGATTTTACCCTGGTCTATGACCAAAATTCGGTCAGCGGTGGCCGCTGCGGAAAGTTGGTGAGTAATGAAAATCACAGTTTTTCTTTTTGTACCCGTGGAGAGATTAGCCAGAATTTGTGTAGCAGTTTGATTATCTACACTGGAAAGGGCATCATCTAAAAGTAAAATTGGCGCATCAATTAGCATGGCTCTTGCTAAAGCTGTGCGTTGTCGTTGTCCACCGGAAAGAGTAATACCGCGCTCTCCCACAATTGTTTCGTATTTTTTGGGAAATTTACCGATTTCTGAATCAATTTGCGCCATTTTGCCCGCATAAATGACATTTTCTTCTGGGGCTAGGGGGTCGCCATAACGGATATTATTTTTGATGGTGGTACTGAATAAAAAGCTATCTTGAGGTACGTAAGCGATGGCTTTTCTTAAATCACTCACAGCGAGTTGAGTAATATCCCAGCCATCTAAAAATAATTGTCCGGGCTGAATATCTAATAATCTAGGGATAGCATTGGCTAAAGTTGATTTTCCGCAACCCACCGGACCGATAATGGCGACTATTTCCCCAGGGGCAATAGTAAAATTGAGATGATCTAAAGCTGGGGTATTGACACCAGGGTAAGTGTAATTAAAATTTATTGCTGTTAGTTCTCCTTGGATATTACTGATTTCAATATGTTGACTATTAGCTGTGTCTTGAATTTTGGGGGTTACACTGAGAATAGCCTCTAATCGGTCAATACTAACTTCACCTCGTTGATAAGCAGTAATGGTAAATCCTAATAAAGCTGTGGGGAAAACCAAACGCTCTACATAAATTAGTAGCGCTAAAAAATCCCCAATTGCTAGAGAACCAGTAGATATTCGTGCTGTACCTAACCAGATGATTATTAAAGAACTGAGACTAGCTAAACCACCAATGAGAGGAAATAGAGTGTTGCGAGTTTTAGCTAATTGCAGATTAGCAGTTAATAGCTGTTGATTTTCTCGATTAAAAGCCTGACGCTCATTTTTTTCTTGGGCGTAAATTTTAATGAGAGTAATACCGCTAATATCCTCCCGGACAAGTTCGCTGATATTTGCAAGTTTTTCCTGGACAGCGGTTTGTTCGTCACGCAGGCGATCGCTAAAAAAATGCACGACGAGAAACATGAGAGGATAAACTGCTAATGATGCCAATGTCAGGTCTACACTCAAGGATAACATGACTGGTAATGTTAGAGCGTAGGCGAACATGGTATTTGCCAAACTCAAAACAGCAAAGCCTAACAATCGTCGAATATTATCTACATCACTAGTAGCGCGACTAATTAAGTCCCCAGGGGTATTAAACGTAAAATAAGCAGGTTCTAATCGGAGTAAATGTGCAAAAATCCGCTGTTTGAGGTCAAATTCCACCTGTCTTCCCACACCAAATATCCAAATACGGGAAGCCATTCGTACTATCCACATAGCGGAACTCAGTAGAGAAATAATCACCACATAATGTACTACCTGGTGAAAACTCAAGTTCGTTGAATTTGAAAGTGTATCTACTCCAGAACTAATTAACAAGGGAATATATACCCCCAGTGCATTGACGACTAATAAGGCGATAATACCTGATATAGTTTCCCGCCAATAGGGACGTAAATAATTAGCGATTTTAGCAAGTCTGTGCGATTTGGCCATGCCAGCAATTGATGATTAATGATTAATCTGTTTCCACCTGCATCCCCTAACCCCAGTCATATTTTAAACATGATCACGGGCGACCACGCAAGAAAACATAAATTTGGTTGAGATAACTTTCCCATACTTGGGTAGTAAGTTGCAGAGTTTCTGCACTAGGAACAAAATCCTCCACCCGTAACCCACGGTTTCTGATTTCTTGGGGATTTTGGAGTAGATAGGAGGGAATGTTCCTATTCATACTATTGAAAGCTATAATGGGAGAATTGATATCTTCCTGACGTAGGATGATATCTTGCTGAATATCTGAGATACTAGGACTAGTATTGACTGGAGCTAAGGCTACTAAAGCAGATGAAGAAGATTGGTAATTGAGATTAGCACCCTCCACCGTAGCAATGGGTGATCTAACTAAGAAATAAGCGATCGCTGGTGTACTAGATAGAAATAAAATACCTAAAGCCCATCCTAATAAGTAACCTCCTGGTTTATCTATACCACCTCCTTTGATTTTTTGAGCAGCGAAACACAACATTAAAACTGAAGCGCCCAAGGGCTTGAGAGGAAAGGATATAAACCGCCACAAGGAAGATACTGCTGGTTCATTGGGATTAAGAAAAGCCAAAGCTAAAACAACAATGACCAGGCCTAAAATGAATCTGCCGATAAAAGTTCCTGTGGGATAGAATCTTTGAAACAAGGAGTAGGCTACAACACCAATTAACAGCCATAGCAAAACCCGGCTTAACAACTGAAACATAAGTTAACTCTCTAATTTTTTAGGGAAGTAAGCCCATAGGCTACAGCAAGTGGATTAATTTTATCGTCAAGCTGACTTCAAAATACCCCATAGCTGACACCCAAAGATTACCGTCGTAGTGATTTTAGTGCAATTTTTTGACACTGGGTGTATTATTACCAATTTTCCTCAAGGAATTTTTGGCAATGTCTCCCTGTACTAAGTTTCCATAGTGTTACTCATGTATAGTAATATTCAAGCTGGCGGGGATACCCACCTCACAAGAGTTAAACTGATTTAGTTTATAGCTTCTTAAAGATAGGACTAAAATTCTAACTACGATATCATCTGTTATATCTTATAGCGGTTATTGGTTGAGTGAAATACAATAACCCCACCCCCAACCCCACCCCACAAGGGAGGAGGGGACTTATGACTGTATCTCATGCAAGTGCATACCGCTATATGCCAGTTACGTAAGTCCTGAATAATATATGTAAATTTATTTTACAAGAAAAAGAGGTGAGGTATTTTTATTAGTTTAAGTGAAGATTGTATTAATTTTTTATAAACTTACTTAGTTGATAATATCTATCTAATGACATACAAGCATAATCAGGCCTTTGATGGAAGGTCTTAATCATAAAAATATCTAATATGAATCTATTAGAACAGAACAGATAGAAACTAAAAATTCAACTTTACCAGGTTCTAATGTTGAGAATAATCAATTGAACTTAATCGCTTCATGGGTAGTCAATGACATCAAACAATAAAGACTTTAAACCCAGAAACAAGCTAATAAATTGGAGAGGAAAAAATTATGACTCTGTTAAAAATCAAAGACTTTGATCCAAATTATCGTGATAGTTTTGAAGGCAAAGACATCAAAGGCATGGGTGTCTACACAAGTGTAGATGAAAAGATTGGTACAGTCAGTGACATTTTAGTAGATGAAAAAGGACATTTTCGGTATTTTGTTGTTGATTTAGGCCTATGGATTTTCGGTAAAAAAGTTTTATTACCAGTTGGTCGTTCACGAATTGATCATACCTCTGAACGGATTTATACAGTGGGAATGACCAAGCAACAAGCGGAGAATTTACCTGAATTTAACGAACACAAAGAAATTGATTATAACTATGAAGAACAAGTAAGAGGAGTATATCGTTCGGAAGCATTCTTAGAAAGTTCCGGTTCTATGGATACAGCCTGCTCTAAAACTGCTGGTGCTACCATGGTAGCACCTATAGCCTCACCTCAGAAGTCTGGTAATGGCAATGGCTATGACTATCAACAAGAACCCGCTTTATATGCCTTGAATGAGCAAGATCATCAAACATTCAAACTATATCAAGAAAGATTAATTGCCAATAAAATCCGCACGAAGACGGGAGAGGTTATTGTTGGTAAACATACAGAAACAGAAAAAGCGCGGGTTTCTGTACCAATAGATAAAGAACGAGTTGTGATTGAAAAAATAACTCCTACAAATGCAGGAGAAGCAGTTACTTTAGGTGCTGATAGTTTTGGGACAACAGAAGTAACTCATATAAATCTTTATGAAGAAACTGCGGATATTCATAAAGAAGCCTTCTTACGTGAAGAAGTCAGAGTTGATAAAGTTGTAGATCACGAAACCATTGAAGCCGAAGAAACTCTGCGTCGGGAAGAATTGGATATTAACACCCAAGAACATCCAAATGTAGAAAGGAGATAAAACCCAGATTTCACATCATTTGATATCAATTAATTAATTTTCATTAATTTTCATCATTTTCTATCAGGAGCAGATTATGAGTATGCAAAATAGAGCCAAGGCAACTGCTAAAAACATTGAAGGTAAGATTCAAGAAGCAGTAGGTGATGTAACTGGAGATCCGAAAACTCAAGCAGAAGGTAAAGAAAAACAAGCAGAAGCCAAAATTCGCCACACAGTTGAAGATGTAAAAGATGAAGCCAAAAAACTGATTGACTAGCATAAATAGGCAGGGCGGGGGTTTTCCCTGATTACCTGCCACTTGTTCACTTTTTGAGAGGAGAAAAAAATGACTTTGATTTCTCATAAAAGAGGTGTAGGAGTGTTTTCTAGCCACCAACAGGCAGAAAATGCTCTGAGTGAATTGCGAGATAACGGATTTGCTATGAATCAGGTATCTGTAATTGCTAAAGACAACGAAGAGTTGAGTCAGAGTTACCGGATTGGTGACACACGAATTAGAGACGTAACCGAAACCACTCATGTTGACGAAGGGGCGAAAACTGGATTGGAAGCAGGAGGGGTAGTTGGGGGACTAACCGGTTTGCTGGTGGGGTTAGGAACTCTAGCTATCCCTGGAGTCGGTCCAGTAATGTTAGCCGGGGCGGCAGCTACGGCGATCGCTACAACCCTAGCCGGTGGGGTAATTGGGGCGGCAGTTGGGGGTTTACTTGGTGGACTGGTGGGTTTAGGAATTCCTGAACACCGGGCCCAGGTCTATCACGATTATGTAGTCAATGGTAATTATTTGGTGATTGTAGATGGTACAGAGGCGGAAATCCTGCGGGCTGAAACGATTCTCAAGAGTAAAGGACTGCATGAATGGGAAGTTTACAATCCCCCAGCGACTAATCGTTATACCGATACTGCTGTCTCTCGTTTCTAATTTACTGCTAAAGAATGTTTTTGAATTTCTCCACCGGAAAGAACCCAGTTTTAAGGGGTAATAACGGGACAGTCAAGGATTTGAACCATGAAAAAAATCATGCCTTTAGTTCTCAGTAGTATTCTACTGCTGGGAATCGTTGCCTGTGACAATCAGGCTAAAACTAGTAGCAGTGCGCCCAATTCGACGGAGGAAACTGGTGAAGTTCCCACAAGTAAAACAGTCGAAAGTAACCAAAAAGATGCAACTAGTAAAGTCCGTCGAGATCAACTTAATGCAGATATTCGCGCTCGTGAGGAACGTCATAACATCACTGGGGGAAGTGCAGACCGAGCTAATGCCGATCTTGCCAGTGAGGTGCGCTCTAAGTTGGAAGCCAATATTCCCACTGGTCAATTAACAGTTACTTCTAAAAATGGGGAAGTTGTCGTAGCTGGAACTGTACAAACTCAAGAACAATTAAACAAAATCGATCCTCTTGCTAAGGAAATCAGAGGCGTTAAAAGTGTGAAAATTGTCGTCAAAATTGCCCCGGCTGTCCCAAATTGACCATGATCAGGCCTTTAATAAATTAATTACCAACTAATTACCAACCTATAAATAAGGGAGCAAAATTCAATGATATTACTTCAAGCATTTCGCAAATTTTTTCTTACCATTACTTTAGTTTTATTTTTGGTAACTTCCACAGCTTTTGTTGCTGAGGATAGTTTGGCTACAACTTTGTTGACTCAACCAAATAGCCTAGCTCAAATTGCCAGTATGAATCGAGTGGAAGCAACAACTAAGAATATTGAAGGTAAAATCCAGGAGGCTATTGGTAATGTAAGAGGAAACAAAAAAGATCAATTTATGGGAAAAGCAAAGCAAGCGGAAAGCAAGGTTCGTAATGCAGTTGAAGATATAAAAGATGGGAGTTGGAAACAAAAGTCAAAGTCGGTCACAAAAGATATTGAAGCTAAAACCGAAAAGGCAATAGATAATAGTATTGTTAATCCTAATTACCTACCTGGGGGAAAAACTAAGGATACAAAAAGCGAATCTCGTAACCCCGCAGATAAAATGAAAGATCAAATCCGTGATACCTTTAAGTAGTTCTTGATTAAGATTTATAGTTTGGGTTAACCTATGTTACCCAAAAATTTGAGGATTTGTTTAGGATTTGGTTGGGTGGCGCTGTCGCAGCACCCAGCCTCCAGTTATTTTTAATATTTTTAATATTATAAGAATGGTTAGTTTATGACCTTCCCCGTAGGGAAGGAGTTAGGGGTTAGGTTTTTAGAGTTTTTATGTTGAACATAATACTTTTGGTTACTTAGCAGGTATACGAGTTGCTTCTA
>LJOT01000339.1 GCA_001672075.1 Anabaena sp. CRKS33 | reverse complement strand
TCTCTGGCTAATTGGCAACTGCAACAGGTTGTTTTAACACAAATGGAAGGTGTAGAAAATATCAAATTCAATCAGAAAAACAGTTTTGCTTTTGTAGAAATTAGTGGACAAAAAGAAAAGCTAGGTATTACCCTAACCAAAAGTTCAACTCAACCACAAACTATCATTGCTACTTTTGATAAACCAATTTCTGCAAATCAAACAATTACTATTGCTTTAAAACCTTTTTATAATCCCGTCAGTGAAGGTATTTATCTATTTCGAGTTCATGTTATTTCCTCTGGTGAAAAGACGAATAATTTAGTTGTGGGAACTGGTCGGTTGCAATTTTACAATGATTTTGATAATCACCTATTTTATCAAAGGTAAAGTGTGTAAGAATTGCTGATTTTTCAGACAAATTTAGCAATATTCTTCAATTAGTTAAGAATGCTAGACGACAATTATTCAGCAGCACATTTAATTCTCGTGCAACTTGTAATGGATTTTCACTTAACATTACAGCTTCATGAGGATTTCTTCCTGTTCTTATAACAGCAGAAATTGCATCTTGATTAGAAAATCCCCGCATAGTAACTAACCACGCTGCTAATATATGTCCAGTGCGGCCAATTCCACCAGCACAATGCACAACTACTTTTTCATTTTGTTGATTTGCTGTGATCAAAAAAGGCAGGATTTTTTGTGTGAGTGTTTCTAAATCAGATAAATAAAAATCTTCAATTGGTGTCCAACAAATTTTTTTATTACCAAATTCTTGCCGATATTTATCTAAAAGGTGGGCATAATTAGCTAGTTGTTTTTCACTAAGTAAACAGCAAACTCGCCTGATATTTTGGAATTTCATAAACTCAATCCAATCATATACCTGATTATCAGTATATCCAGGTCGAGAAGCACCAAAAACTATTGTTTCTTGTTCCCAAGCAGGGGCAAATTTGTACATCTTTAAATAGCCAAATTTTCAATCTTTTTAATTGCTCTTTCCGCGTAAATAGAAACATCTCTATCAGGATCATCTAGTGCTTGTTGAAGTGCATTTAAAGCATCAGCATTTTCTAAGTTACCAAGTGCTATAGCTGCCTCTTTTCTGACATCAGAATATTCGTCTGTTAGTGCTTTAATCAAATCGGGCAATAAATTTTGATCTGGCATTTTTTGTAATACTTGAAGCGTGAATTTTCGCACTTGCCAATGTTCATCTTCTAGAGCAATTTTCAAAGCTGTAATTGCTTCTGAATTAGCGTGAATTGCTAGAGATTTAGCTGCATTGCGTCGTACTTGCCAATCAGGATCGGAAGTTAATAATTGACTCAATAATGTGACAATTTCTTGATCTACTAAATGTCCTAAAGTTAATGCTGTTGCACGACGGACATTATCATCAGAATCATTAATTAAAGATAAAGCTGGTGGACAGATTTGTACTTGGTTTAAATAACGTAAAGTTGTCACAGCAGCTTCTCGGAGTTCTGAATATTTGGAATCAAAAAAAGATAACACCGCAGGTAAAGATTGAATATCATGTATCTTCCGCAATAAGATTAAGATGTTAACTTGGAGATTGATATTTTCTTGATTCAGTGCATCCAATAAAAGCAATAAATGATCTGTGGTGACTAATTCACCTAATGCTGATAATGCTTCAGTGCGAACTTCTATATCTGGGGAAGCGAGAGTTTTTAATAAAGCGGGTACAGCAACAGGATTAGCAAGTTCCCAAAGTGCAGATACGGCAATTTTTTGTACTGCGGTACTTTCGTCTTCCAGTGCGATGATTAAAGCGTCCACTGCTGCGTCTTCTCCGAGATGCTGTAGAGATTTTACCGCAACTAGGCGATCGCCCTCGTTAACTGATCGCAACATTTCCAACCATTGATTTAATTCTAAATCTGTATCTATAAACATTTCTGTACCTCTACCGCAATAAGAAAGGAATTTGTACTGTAATGGCGTTTGTTGGACATTCCTTCTCACAGGGTAGACAGAACCAACATTCATCATATTTCATATAGGCTTTTCCCGTCTCTGGATTTTTTGCTAATACATCCAGAGGACAAACTTCAATACAAGCAACACATTTTTCTAAACATTTAGATTCATCCACAATTACTGGGACATCTACTCTTTGATTAATCAACGCCATAATTTTGTAACTCCCTAATTTCATTAAAAATTAACCAAAAAATTTCCATTCTTCCCTAAAAGAAACTACCATTTTATTCAATGCTTCCATATCAATTAAAAACGCATCATGTCCGTGAGTTGATTTGAGCAACCCCAATTGAGCATGAGGGATTAAATCTACTAATTCTTGTTGTTCTACTGGAGGATAAAGAACATCAGAATCAATCGCTACAACTAAAGTTGGTTGTTTGATACTTTGCAAAACTGATTGATAATCTTTTCTGTTCCAACTAACATCATGACTATCCATTGCATGAGTTAATGTAATATAAGTATTAGCATCAAACCGTTCTATTAGTTTTTGACCTTGATATTGTAAATAACTGGCGATCGCAAACTTATTAGATTCATCCTGCTGTCTACCAAAACGATTTGTAAAACTATCCCAATAACGATAGGTAATCATTGCCATCATCCGCGCTACAGCTAGTCCTTGATTCGGAGGTGCATCACTTGTATAGTTTCCCCCTTGCCAATTTGGATCTGTATAAATTGCCTGTCTTTGGGCTTCACTCAAGCCAATAGACCATGCTGAATGTCTTCCAGGTGTAGCCATTGGTGAAATTGCTCTCACCTTTTCTGGATATAATAAAGCCCATTCTAAAACTTGCATTCCACCCAATGAACCGCCAATTACTAACTGTAGAGATTTAACTTCCAGGTATTCTAATAGTGCAGCTTGGAGGTTAACCATATCCCGAATTGTAATTCTGGGAAAAGATGCACCATAGACTTTTCTTGTATTTGGGTTAATAGAAGTAGGTCCAGTTGTACCGTAACAACTTCCTAAAATGTTGCTGCACAGGATAAAATCCTGATCAGGATCAAAGGATTTCCCGGCACCAAATAAATCTCCCCACCAATCATCAGCATCAGCAGAACCAGTTAGAGCATGACAAATTAAGACTCCATTATCGCGGTTTGCGTTTAATTTTCCCCAGATACGATAAGCAACCTGAACACCAATTAATACTTCACCAGATTCTAATGAAAATGGTGCTAAAAATTGATAAAACTGGGTTTTTGGTGAAATGAAGTCTAGGTATTTCATAGAGTAGGGAATAGGGAATAGGGAACAGGGAACAGGCAATTTTCCCTCTGCACCCTTACTTTCTTTTACTGTCACCCGTCACCTGTCAACTGTCACCTTCTTAAATGCCTGTGCAAAGTCCTCCTTAATATCATCAATATGTTCAATTCCCACAGATACCCGCACCAAATCAGGTGTTACACCAGCCGAAATTTGTTCACTATCACTTAGCTGTTGATGAGTTGTAGAAGCAGGATGAATAACAAGGGTTTTTGCATCACCAACATTTGCTAAATGACTGGCTAATTTCACATTGCTAATAAAGGCTTTACCTGCTTCTAATCCACCTTTAATGCCAAAATTAAGAACTCCTCCAAAGCCATGTCGGAGATATTTTTTGGCGCGTTCATGATATGGATGATTGGGAAGTCCTGGATAATTAACCCATGCTACCGGCTCTTGTTGTTCTAACCATTTGGCCAATTCTAAAGCATTGTTGATATGACGTTCTACACGCAGGGAAAGGGTTTCTAA
>LJOT01000338.1 GCA_001672075.1 Anabaena sp. CRKS33 | reverse complement strand
CTTATATCCTAAAGATACCTTAGATGCGCCCCATATTGTCACCGCCTTACAAAAACGGGCTTTATGTGCCGAAGCATGGCAAACGGTCCGTACAAATGCCGAACGCGCTGGAGGTGGACGAGCAGCCAAAACCGCAGTGACAGAATTTGAATTACCCCTAGCAGAAATTGGCGAATTACCATTAGAAGAATATGCAGTGGGTGTAGAACCAAAAGTTTCAACCACCGCAATGGGAAGGTTAGTAGGAATAGTCGGAAATAAAGATAAAAACTTCCTGGTGACTAACGCCGATGGTAACGAAGCTTCAGGAATTGCTAACATTAACCAAGCCTTAAAAATCAACCATCCTACCACCGATGAATTATATAATCAAGCCCCAGGAGGTCAAGTTTACGAACCTTTGAGCGAAGATGCTTGTGCAGGATTAGCGGCTGGTTTATCCTTAATGGGGGCGAGAACTTTGTGGTGTTCCTATGAATCTTTTGCCATCAATGGTTTACCAATTTGGCAAACTGTCACCCAAGCAATGGCAGAATTACGCCGCAAAACACCCTCAACAATTACATTATTTACAGCCGGGGCTTTAGAACAAGGACGCAACGGTTGGACTCACCAAAGACCAGAAATTGAAGCTTATTTTGCATCATTGATGAGAACAGGAAATGTATTTCCCTTATTTCCTCCCGACGCTAACAGTATTCAAGGTTGTTATGACTGGGCTTTGCAAACAAAAAATAAGGGAATTGTCATCACTGCCAGTAAGTCTCCTTTACCCATTAGAACGACTTTAAAACAAACAGCAGAAGGGTTAGAAAAGGGCGCGATTTTATTACATGAAATTGCGGGAGGGAAGACTGTTGTATTTGCTGTCATTGGCGATATGACTTTAATTCCTGTGTTTGAAGCAGCAGCATTTTTAGAGACTGAAGGTATTGGAGTGAAGATTGTTTCTATTATCAATCCTCGTCGTTTATATCGTCCTCATGATACTGCTTGGGATACTTGTTCTGAACCTGATAACGGTTTTTTAAGTGATGCCGATTTTGAGCAATTGTTTGGTGGAGATGCCTTAATTGGTGTTACAGGTGGCGCTGCGGCGATGTTAGAACCGATTATGTTACGCAGTAATTCAAAGCGTGATTCTTTTGCCTGGAAGCGTGGGGAAACTACGGCTAGTGCGGGTGAGTTGATGGCTTTTAATGGGTTGACTGCGGAAGCGTTGACTAAGCGGGCTATTGAGTTGGTGCATTAAGAAGTATGATGTCCCTACCCAGGTTTAAATAGGGTAGGGATTTTTGCATTTAACCTATATCAAATTTTTAAAATCATCCATTTCATTGATAAATTTTGATATACATTTATCTGAAGAATTTGTTTCTAAAATACATTTCCAATAAGAAGGTTTACCAGATTTAAAGAATTTTACAATATGGTCTTTATATTCATTATTTTTAATTTTTTTCAAAATAGACTCACTTTGGGAAATGGTATGTTTTACGGATGCTCTAAATTGCAAATCATTAATACATATTGAATCAAGGCAATTCTCTAGATCATATTTTTTGTTATGATAGTATAAACAGATATTTGGACTTATAGGAAAGTAAATTCCTTCACCTGTAGCAACCCATAACACAGGAGAATCAGATATAACAAACTCGTCTTCTAGAATGGGATTTATAATATCTAATTGATAATTATGCAGAATATTTGCCACAGAAATCATAGTATTATAATCCTTTAAAAATCCAGCATGAGCTTGGTCTATTAAATTTTTATCATTCCAAAACTGCGCTGCAATGTTTTTAGCAGATCTAGTTCTATAATTTTGATAAACAGTATACATAATAAGTTTATCTCGTTCTTCTAAATTAATGCTTTTTATATCTTCATTTTTAATAATTTTTTTGAGAATAGGAGCGATTTCTCTATCCATTTCTTGGAAAAGCTCTATATCATAGTTTATTCTCTCAACTATTTTTGGATCATCGCTTTTTTCCATAAGAACGGTATAAAAATTTCTTTCTTGACATAGATTTTTGACATTGATTGGTTTTATAGGTAATCCATCTACTTGTAGCAAGGAATAAACTGTATTCTCTTTGTGTTCAAAATTTCTAAGTATTGATTGAGGTACATAATGATGGTTATAATTTTCGTGCATGATGATATTTTTACGAGGTATATTATATTATACTACATTGAAAAGAATGTATCCTAAAATCAAACAACTTTACTTTACGTTTAACCAAATCTTTTTAAAGATTTCCAATAATGCTGTCAAAGGGTATTTCGACTTAGGTAGGATAATTGCTAAAAATACTGAAATTTAAAGAACTTCAACATCTCTAACCACATCTAACAACAGTTGTAAAAAATCATCAAACTCTGAAAGTTTACCTATGAATTTTACATCAGCCGAAGTTCGTTCTATCTCTATCAAACCTTTAGATGTTTTAATTCTCAGCTTTATTTCATGTTCATAATTATCATCAGTATAATTTAACGAAGTTGTTTTCCACACTATAAAAACGTTATCTTTTCCTGGTAATTTATTGTGAACATTACTGTATAAAAAATTTTCAGAAGATTTATAAATTTCAATTTCATAATCATAACCATGTCCAATAGCATTTGGATTTTTGGCAACACATTCTATTGCTTTGAAAGTTCCATTATCAACAAGACTCACAGAACCATCTGTTCTGGCAATTGCTCTAAAATTAGCAGGAATTTTCAAAGCAATACCAAACTGTTTTAATTCAATTCTTCTGCTAAGTTCAGAAGGTGATTCTTGTTCATCAATACCGCAACTAACCAAATTAGAGGTTTCAGCTTTTACAGGAAAACTAATTAAGTGAGTGATTAAACAAGATAGGAATATAGTAGAAAAAATTGTTGGTTTTATGTAGTTTTGATTATTGTGCATAACTCTTACTTGATTTCATTACAAATCTGCAATTTTAATTTGAGATAATTAATTGTAAATTATAAATATAAAATACAAACCTATTGTTCTTCTTGTTCTTCAATGCGCCACCCAAAAACAGTTTCTTGGTTAGCTCCATTATTTGCAGTTGTCACATACAAAATTTCTCCATAAGCACTTTCAAACCGAAAATAGCAAAGACCTAAACCTGAGCCAGCACAATCTTGAATTTCCGTATACTCTTTTTTAGTAAAAAAATAATCTACTGGAGAACTTCTTTCAGAGTTTAAGATTTCTCTATTAAATACTGCTTGCCAACCTGCTTCTAATAACATCTCCCTAGCTTTTGAATAAGGCATATTTTGTTTAAGTTTTGGTAATTCTTGCCTTACACAAGGTTTTCTATCTATGGTTGGCTTTTTTGTTTGTGCAATCGCTTTATTACCGACGCTAGGAATATCACCAAATACAATTAAACTGCTGATACTAACGACACTTGCAAATACTAGATTGATTAATTTACTTTTCATAGACTACATTTGTTAGTAAAACTGTTGTAAGTATTATATGATATAGTAGCTGATTTTTGCAAATATTATATATAAAAATTTTCTATAATTTCACTTAGCAAGTAGGTTAGGTTCACATTATCTCACCCAACCATTACTGGGGATTAGTAGAGCGATAGCGAAGCGCTGCTGCAAGCAGTTCGCACCTGAAAGCCTTACCCTGTATCTGTTTACGTTATCTCACTCAACCATTACTGGGGATTAGTAGAGCGATAGCGAAGCGCTGCTGCAAGCAGTTCGCACCTGAAAGCCTTAC
>LJOT01000066.1 GCA_001672075.1 Anabaena sp. CRKS33 | reverse complement strand
TTCCCTGTTCCCTGTTCCCTGTTCCCTGTTCCCTGTTCCCTGTTCCCTGTTCCCTGTTCCCTGTCACCTGTTCCCTGTTCCCTGTTCCCTGTTCCCTGTCACCTGTTCCCTGTCACCTGTCACCTGTTCCCTGTCACCTAATTGCTGTACTGCTTGACGGAAGCCTAAGACTAGTAAGATGTTAGCTAGGGTTAAAAAGGCTTCTGCACCGCCATGTAACCAGTCTACATTGGCTAGTTGTTCTCCATACTGCACTTTGGCGTAAATGCCAGCAGGAATAGTGACGGCGACAAATACCAATGTGCCGTAAAATCCATATAGGGCTAACCGTGGCATTTGTGGACTGCGGCTGATAAACCACAAGAAACCCAAGTAGGGAAACAGAGAAAGGGCAAAGAGGGTTTCTTTTGATATCATTGTTCTGATTTGATGGTTTGTGTCTTCATGGGGCTTGTAGCTTTGGTAGAACGCCAAATTATATAAGCTGCCGCCCAAAGGGTAAAGTTACCAACTAATGTCATGGTAGCTTGTAAGGTGACTAACCATTCTAGGGTTTGGGAATTGTCGAAATAATGCCAAGTACAAGCACACATTGCGCTAATTAAAGCTGGTAACATAGCAAAGGACAATCCCCACCAACTCCGATTTTTTGTCAGTTCACCATATATCCAAATTAGCCATATTGCGGTTATCCACTCAAGGACGCTGGAAATATGAATTATCCAGGTGGGAATTGAAAGTACGTGCATAATTAATCTAAAATCTAGAATCTAAAATGGCGAAAATGCGGGTTTTATTGTCTGGGTATTATGGTAAGGGTAATGGTGGTGATGAAGCTTTGTTAGCCACACTTCTGCAAATGTTACCACTTGATGTTACTCCTGTGGTGCTTTCTGGAAATCCTCAAGAAACTCATCGTCATTACGGTGTGGAATGTTACAATCGTATGGCATTTTTCTCCGTCTTCAAGGCTTTGCGCTCTTGTGATGCTTTTATTTGGGGTGGTGGTAGTTTAATGCAAGATGCTACTAGCACTATTAGCCCTTTTTATTATGGCGGATTGATGGCTTTAGCTCAAGTTATGGGTTTGAAAACTGTGGCTTGGGGACAGGGTATAGGTCCTTTGTTGCGTTCCCAAACTCGATTTTTAGCCCAGCGGAATTTTGCGGGTTGTACTCAAGTCAGTGTGCGCGACGTTGCTAGTTCTCGGTTATTATCAGATTGGAGTATAGCCCATATTCTTGCCCCTGACCCGGTTTGGGCGTTAGAATCAAAGCCAGTACCGGAACTAGCAGATTTACCAAAACCGAGAATTGCGGTTACTTTAAGAAATCATCCTCAATTAACAGAAAATCGGTTAACAAATTTAATTCAAGCTTTAGTTAATTTACAAAAAGAAACTCAAGCCTTTATTTTACTATTGCCATTTCAAAAAAGCGAAGATTTAGGAATTGCGGAAAAGATTCATACTCAATTAAAAGATGTGAGTAGAGTTATTTGTTCCGAAGATCCACAAATTTTAAAAGGTGTATTTCGCGGTGTAGAAATGTCCATAGGAATGCGTTTACATAGTTTAATTATGGGGGCTGGTGAAGGTTCTCGTTGTTTTGCATTGAGTTATGATCCTAAAGTCAATCATTTAATGGAAGATTTAAAAATACCTGGTTGGGATTTAAAAGATTTACCAGAGGATGTAGAGTTAATTAGTAAAACTTGGATTGATTATTATCATCATGGTGCGGCTTTGTCACCTAATAAAATTCAATCTTTAGTAAATGGAGCTTTTTTGCATCGGGATTTGTTAAGTAAAGTGTTAAAATGAAATTTCCGAATAGGTGAGTCATTTCCTAGTTATGAGGTGATATAGATGTATTATGCTGATATGGCAGTACAAGGAAAAGATAGACATTTACAGCTTTTAGTGGAAGTTAAAAATAAACGTGGTGCATCTAAAATTTGGGCTGCTAAAATGCGACGCAATATGTATGCTCATGGGTTACTTCCAGAAGCACCTTTTTTTCTATTAGCACTTCCAGATAAATTTTATTTGTGGAAAAATATAGGTTTATCTACTGATTTGATAGAGCCAGATTATGAAATTAACCCTGAATCTTTTCTTAAGCCTTATTACCCTAAAGCTTATGCTCCCAACTATCAAATTAGTAGTGAAGGTTTTGAGCTAATAGTTTCTGCTTGGCTTCATCAAATATTAACATTACCATCTGTTGATTTACTCCCACAAAATATGGATTGGTTAGTAAATTCAGGTCTATTTGATGCTATTCACCACGGACACCTAAAATTAGAGGAACTGGTTTGATTGTAATGGATGTTTATGTAGAAACGAATTTTGTCTTAGAACTGGCGTTGCTTCAGGAGCAGCAGGAAAGTTGTCAAAAACTGCTAGACTTGGCAGAAGCAGGAAGAATAAATTTGATTTTACCCGCATTCAGTCTTACAGAACCTTATGAAACGCTAATTCGTAGGGAAAAAAATCGTCGAAACTTATCACAAGATCTACATAAAGAGCTTTCTCAGCTTGGACGTTCTCTACCTTACCAAAAACAGGTACATACTTATCAAGAGATTACTGAGTTTTTGGTAAATAGTGGAAGAGAAGAAAAGCAAAGATTCCAAATAGTTGTAGAGAAGTTATTAGTGGTTAGCAAAGTCATTCCTTTAACAGTGGAGATATTAACCGCAGCTATGGGATATCAGTCTGATCTTGACTTTACACCCCAGGATGCTATTGTTTACGCTTCGGTTGTTGAACATTTGAATAAGTCAGGTGAACAGCGATGTTGCTTTATTAATAGAAATTCTAAGGACTTCGATAATCCAGATATTCAAGAAGCTTTAGATAAATATAATTGCCGAATATTATTTAAATTTGATGCTGGATTTGGCTATATTAAAAATCAAATCGGGATTGTCTAACTAACTTAAATTGTGATGACAAAACCCGCAACTTACTTTATAATTTAGTTAAGGTTGATATCATCCTCAAGGAGATTCATCATGACAGCTATCACAGTCAACTTAAACCCCATTATCCAACTTACTGACAACCAATTTTATCAACTCTGTCGAGAAAATCCTGAAGTCAAATTTGAACGCAATACCAAAGGAGAAATATTAATTATGTCACCAACAGGAGGAGAAACAGGAAAACGTAATGTAGAAGTTGCAGCAGATTTTGTGTTTTGGAATCGTCAAACTAAATTAGGAGTTTGTTTCGATTCTTCCACTTGTTTTAAACTTCCCAATGGTGCAAATCGTTCTCCTGATGTTGCTTGGATAAAAAAAGATAGATGGGATACACTGACACCAGAAGAACAGGAAAAATTTCCACCAATTGCTCCAGATTTTGTTTTAGAATTAATGTCAACCAGTGATACTTTACAGGAAACACGGGCAAAAATGCAGGAATATATGAATAATGGAGTTAAATTAGGTTGGTTAATTAATCGGAAAATGGGTCAAGTGGAAATTTATCGTCTTGGTAAACCAGTAGAAATATTAGACCTTCCTCAAGAATTGTCTGGTGAAGATGTTTTACCAGGATTTATTTTAAATATGGAAATTATTTGGGGATAGATATTAATATTATATTATTAATCACCTGCCAAAAATTTCAATAACAAATTTTGTTTTTCCAAATCTATATTTCTTTGAGGCTGATTATTCCCGACTACTTTCCAAATACAGTTTCGGATTTTAGTAATATGTTTAGTCATTTTATCAATTCCTTTTAAAGTATGAATATTTTTAGGTAAACGTCCACAAAAAACAGAGGGAATAACATCTAATAACCACCAGTCAAAGAGTTCTCGTCTACCTTGTGATCCTGGAAAAATAGCATAACCTTGGAAGCAATCATCTAAAATATTTAATATGGCTGCTCTGGTTTTCACAGACTCCAGAACTTGCAGCATATTGTCAAAAACATCAACAGCTTCATCAAGAGCTTGATATTGTCCCAAATAATTCTGATAATCCCGAAATGAAAGGTTAAAATTTGGCTGATAATTATCTTGAGGATATATCCAATTTTGAAAAAGATACTGAAATATATTACCAGTTATTGTCTCACGAGGTAAATAAGTTTTAATCGTTGGTTGCACAGCGATTCCCATAACTATAGCCATAAAGAAATAGCAATAACTTATATCTAAATTATTTTTTTCTTTTTCTATTGCATTAAATACAGTGATTAAAGAATTTTCTAAACTTATTCCCTGAATGTTTTTTTCTTCATATAATTCTGCATAAGAATATCCATGAATTCTCTCTATGACTAAACGTAAAGAATCAGGAATTTTAGCAGATAAAATGAGAGGAGACTTTTCAACTTCATGCAATATGAATGTCATAGTTAATTGCTACTCGGAGGATAAGGATATGTCCAGGAGATAGTTATTTTTATCTCAGGAAATTTTTCACGAAACTGATTTATAACACCTTGACAACTTTCACAAGGTTTTCTTTCTGTGTAAAGATACAATTGCCCTCTAACGCGGTTATTATCCTTATTGTAGATAAATTCTAAAGTTTCTGCAATGGCTGACAAAACCTTATATTCCGCATCAGTATCCATAATACGTTTTGAGTGAGAATCTACAGCAGGTTCAAATTGTCCCCCCCTTGACTTAGGTTCTGGTAGAGGTGCTGGACTCTTGGCTTTAGATGTTGCACCCATTCCAAAA
Source organism: Anabaena sp. CRKS33 (assembly GCA_001672075.1). Lineage (GTDB taxonomy): Bacteria > Cyanobacteriota > Cyanobacteriia > Cyanobacteriales > Nostocaceae > Dolichospermum. Next base: position 13,267 of record LJOT01000066.1, on the reverse strand, counting down.
GCTTTACCATCTTCTAATCGTACCTCGACAATAGCAATATTACCTTTCGGAAATGGTCTGTTAGGATTAGGAGATATCTCTGGAAAATATATCTCTCGAATATTAGCCGCATCTGAGATTAAATCTGGTTCTTCCATATTGGATTTATAATAATCAAATAATTAATGCAGCCACAGTAAAATTACTATATTAGCTAAATAAATGCGCTAAATAAATGCCAAAAATTCATTTTTTCCTAGTTCTCGGTTCTATAACATGAGGATTGACTCCAAAATATTTCGCTGCTGCTGACATATCAAATCTTAATAAACTAATATCTCCTAAATCTTTAATACCTTGAGGTTGAGAAGATTTAATATCTAAAACTTGAATAATTTCCTCTGCGACTGCTTGCGCTAAAAGCGGAGGAACAGAATTACCAATTTGTCGAAAACCATGCCATTTTGTGGGATGAAATCTAAACCAATCAGGATAGGAATGTAAACGCGCAGCTTCCCTAACCGTAATACATCTGGGAATAAAAGGATGTATGGGACGAGGAGAAGTAAATCCACCTTTATTACTAGCTGTTCCCCCTCTTAAAGTATTACATAAACCATCAGGGTCAAGTTTATGAAAACGACTGATTGATTCAATTTTACCATGGGGTGTGGAGGCAAATCTTTCTATAGATTCTGGTGAGTGTTTGCTTCTTAAACTTGATGTGAGTAAATTATGATCATACTGACGTTGATAAGAATGGTTATTTTTGGCAATTTCCAGATTACGCAGTTTTTTAGCATAATTACTAGGTTGACCAAATTCAGTTAATATCCAATCTTGTTGATATAATTCTGGATAGTTTTCTATGACTGGTAAATCTTGTAATGCGTCCCAAACTGTCGGAGATTTTTGATTAGGGAATGTAATTTTTTCTGGATATTTGGGTAATTCTATATTTTGACGTGAACCGAGTAAAAATAACCTTTCCCGATTTTGTGGTACTCCATAATTAGCTGCATTTAAAACTTGATAATTTGTATCAACTTGATAACCACTTTCGGAAAATTGACTAATGATTTCTGCAATAAATTGTTTGTGTTTCCCGACTGTCATTCCTTTGACATTTTCTAATACAAAAAACTTGGGTTGTAATTCTATAACCAACCTAATAAAATGGAAAACTAAAGAGTTTCTGGGATCATCAAAAGAACGTTTTCCCATTAATGAGAAACCTTGACAGGGTGGACCTCCAAATACTACATCTATTTCTTGATTAGCAATTTGAGAACTATTCCTAATTTCTGCTCCTGTTGTCTCTTCTACATTTTTACATAATACAGTCCAAAAAGGAAAATTAAATTGATGAATTGCACAATGAATTGGATCTATTTCCACAGAAGTAAGGACATCAAAACCGGCTTGTTCAAAGCCTAAAGTCATTCCCCCTGCACCCGCAAATAAATCAACTGCTATTGGTCGTTTTTGGGTCATTATTTAGTTATGATTAAGTTTACAGATTGCAGCCAATTTTCTAGATCTTCAATTGAAGTAAAATCTAACAAAGCTTCTCCAAGTTCTTCAAGTTGCTCAATAGATAATGCTTGGACTCTTTGAATTAATGATGATTCAATTTCACCAATTCGACGATTTAGTTGACGGATAATTAGACGTTGTTCTCCTTCTTGTTTAGCTAGTTCTCGATCTTGTTGGTAAAGTGGTGCTAATCTCATAATCAACTCCCTATCTTCTGTTTGTGAACTTTGATTGATTCTTAAATTCTGCTGGAGGTTATAAAGTAGCTCTAATGTAATTTCTACATAGGGCTGATTTAATGGTAACGCAACTAATTCATCAATTGCTTGTTTTTGTACTGTTCCTCTTCCTAGAAGTCTTAACCATAGGGTTTCTTGAGTCTGTGGTAATTGATGAATGACAATAATTGCTGTGTGTAAAGATTTTGGTAAATAGTATATTCCTGGTAGGGAATCTGGTTTTGGTGTACCATTAAATCCTGATAGCAGATTTTTTGACGCTGTGGGTGTGAGAATCCATAATTTGGGAATCTCGTTTTCTGTGATGTTAGTTTGATTGCGTTTTGATTCCCGTTGCAATGCACCTCTCACTTCTAATAATTTTAACAGACAATCACATATTTCTTCTTTTGATGCTGGGTTGCGGTATGGTTCAAATATAGCTGGTGTTGTGGCTAATTTCCCCAGTAATCCCAATGATTCTAAATTGGCGTTTTGTTCTGGGAAGGGAGTAAATAATACATCTATTTCTCGGACTTCTCCAGCTAGACGACTGGGCGCTTCAACTTTTCCATAGGCTTTTAGTAGTTCTTCTAGGTAATCTTTTGCGAATTGGTCATGGATAAAACGAGTCATTTGCATTAAATGTACATTGCTAATATTTCTTTTGCAGTGCGATCGCACACTCCTAATTCTCCCAAAGAATGGCGCATTTCTTGATAATCTGTCAAGGTTTTTTGTCTTTTTTGAGAATTTAATAATAATTCCATAGCAGCTTGAGTAATATTCTCTGTTGTGGCTTTTTCCTGTAAAAATTCTGGGACAATTTCGCGCATGACAACTAAATTTACTGGGGAAGCAAAGGGAATTGAACCTTTAAGAATATGACGTGCAATCCAAGCTGTAAGGGGGTGTAGACGATAAACAACAACTTGGGGAACATTCAATAATGCTAATTCTAAATTCACAGTTCCCGATTTAGTAATTGCAAAATCAGCCGCTGCAAAAACCTCTCTTTGTTGACCTAATACTACCGTAGCTTGCAAACCGTAATCTTTAATTGCTGCTGTAATTGTATTTTTAAATGTTTCCAAAGATAGAGGAATCCAAAAATGCACATTTGGTAAATTAGATTGAATATGTTTAGCCGCTGCAAAAATAACTGGTAACAGATATTTTAATTCTTGATTACGGGAAGCTGGTAACAAAGCAATGGTAATTTCTGTGTCTTTAATTCCTAATTTCTCCCTAGCAATTTCTCGACTGGGTGCATTTGCCATTCTATCAATTAACGGATGTCCTACCCAACAGACATTAGCCCCATTTTGTTGATAATATCGTGCTTCTTCTGGGAAAATTGCTAATAGTTTATCTGTAAAACCAACAATGCGGTTGGTATTCTGAAAACTCATTGACCATACCCACTCTTGAGGAGCGATATAATAAGCAACAGGAACATCAGGTAAATTTTCCTTCATGTAAGTCCCAATACCCAAATTAGGACCCATATAATCAATTAGTACAACCAAATCAGGGGGATTTTCTTTTAAATAAGCGATCGCACTCCGTTGTACTCTTAATGTAGGAATAACATAAGGCAAAGATTCAATCAAACCCATTGAACCAATACCGCTGGTATTACCCAAAATTTTCGCCCCAGATTGGGCCATTTTCTCCCCACCTAAAGCCACAATCTCTAAGGTCAACCCGACAGCTACAGCTTGACGTTGAAGTGCTGCAATTAATAGCGAACCCTGTAGATCTCCAGAAACTTCACCAGTGCTAATAAATATCCGCATTTTAGATTTTAGATTTTAGATTTTAGATTTTTACTTCCTTTTTTTGTTTTCTTGATTCTGCTTCTTTTCTTACTTCCTGTCCTTTGCGTCTTGGTGGTTTTTTAAAACTTTACTCTTCGCACTAAAACAGAGTCACTAGTAAATTTTGAGGACGGGAAAACCCCGGCCTAGATTTGATTTCCTATTCATTATCCATCAATGACTGTTTTTTTGCCCTTTCCGGGAATTAACCCGCGTCTTCCTGGCATTTTAGAAAGTAGCAAAAAACGGCGAAGATGTTTTAATTCTTCCGTATCTCCCAAATTTTCCAACTCTTGTAAAGCATCTTTAAACAGCAAATCAGAATGATAAAGCAGACGGAAAGCCTTTTTAATTAATTGAAAATCGCTAATAGCCATCCCAGAACGTTTTAATCCTACCACATTCAGCGATCGGACTCTTGCGGGATTTCCCTCCACTAACATATAAGGAGGTACATCTCTATCAATACGTGCCATACCCCCTATCATTGACATTCCCCCAATGTGGACAAATTGATGCACACCTAGAACACCGCTCAACCTAGCTCGTGATTCAATATGTACATGACCTGCCAATGCTACAGAGTTAGCAATAATAACAGAGTCTGAAATCACACAATTATGACCTACATGAACATAAGCCATTAATAAATTGCCATTACCTATAACCGTTGCTTCCCCATGTCCAGTAGCGCGGTTAATCGTTACATATTCACGGATAGAATTATTATTGCCAATTTTTACCCAGGTCGGTTCTCCCACGTATTTAAGGTCTTGAGGCTGCATACCGATAACAGCGCCGGGAAAAATCTGATTTCCTGTACCAATTTCACAAAGTCCCTCTAGGATAACGTGAGAACCAATTACGGTATCTGCACCAACTCTAACATTCTCTCCTATCACAGCATAAGCACCGACTTGCACTGTTGGGTGGAGTTTTGCGTTAGCATGGATGACAGCAGTTGGATGAATAAGTGTTTTCAAAGGTGAATCTCCCAAAATAAGTGCTTTTTGTATTAAGTGTTTCCGTTAATAAACTTGTCGGCTAAAGTAAGTTATGTGTGAGGACGAAAATTGAGAATTAGCAGTATACTAGTGTTTAATTTATTCCAGTTTTCTCGAAACTGCAAGGTATCCAAACATTAGCCATTGAGATTTCCTTAATTGGATAAAGACTAACTAATCAAAGAAAACATCAATTCCCCTTCAGCGGCTAATTGTCCATTAACTTCCGCTTTCCCTTGCATTTTTCCAAAACGACGCTGCTTTACCCACAACAGTTCCACCGTCATTACTAATTGATCTCCGGGAACAACTTGACGACGAAAACGAACTTTATCAATACCGGCAAATACGAATAGTCCTCCTTGTGAATCTGGCATTTGTGTCATTACCACACCCCCAACCTGAGCCATCGCCTCAATAATTAGCACACCGGGCATCAGCGATCGCCCTGGAAAATGCCCTTGAAATTGAGGTTCATTAAAGCTAACATTTTTAATACCCACGGCTTTTTTCCCAGGAACATAGTCAATAATCCGATCTACTAGTAAAAATGGATAACGATGGGGTAATAGTTCCTGAATTTCCTCAATACTAAAGGTAGTTTTAATGGTCTGTGGATTGCTTGCTGACGGAGAATTAGATTCAGTAATAGTGGACATTAGTGGTACTTTATGTAAGTTATTAGACACAAAAACAAGTAAATTGGGGAATTTTAGATCAGTTCTAATCTAAAATCTTTTTTGCTAGTTGAATGTGTAAATTATGACTAGCCTTGTAAGCTAAAAAATGAGCTATGGGGAAATTTCCCAGCAAGCTCAAATCTCCTACTAGATCCAAGATTTTATGACGAACTGGTTCATTTGCAAATCGTAATGGTGGATTTAACCAACCTTGGGGACCACAAACTAGGGCATTATCTAAACTCCCACCTTTAATTAATCCCGATTTTTGTAAATGTTCGATTTGATGCTGTAACCCAAAAGTTCGCGCAGGTGCAATTTCTGAAACAAAGTCAGCAGAAGACTTTTCTAAATTTGTACTTATTAAAAAACTGTGCCATTGATTACCAATCGCCGACAAATTAAAATCTATACCATAGCTAAAACGAGTTTCTGGAGCGGGTAAAGCGCAAACAAAAGCATCACCCTCATAAATCCAGATAGGTTCAGTAATAATTAAAGGTGCAGTTATTTTCACTACTTTTTGAGAAACTAAACCGACTTTTGCAATTTTCTGACACCAAATTTCAGCCGAACCATCTAGAAGGGGTATTTCCGGTCCATCAATTTCAATTTTGACATTATCAACCCCCATAGCTGCCAAAGCCGCCAATAAATGCTCTACAGTGCGAACACAGACTTCATTCTTACCCAATTGAGTAGAAAGCACAGTCTGACTCACAGCCGCAATTTGAGCGGGGATAATTGGTGAACCAGGTAAATCTACCCGGACAAAAAAGCGACCACTTCCCGCTGGTGCTGGTAATATTCGCACTTGAGTTTTGACACCACTATGCAGCCCCACACCAGTCTGAGTAATTTCCCCAGCTAAGGTATGTTGCTGCATAGTCTCACCATCTGTGATCTTGTAACTAATATTGCCCATATTCCATCTTTAGTAGAAACCCTGATTAATATTGTCCTGATTATTACTTATTTTTAACGAAAATTACTCCTAATTTCGATCAAAAGTAGGGAACAACCACGGAGGGATTGCCCCTACCAATGACCAAATTAAAATCTTTCCCCAATACCGAAATTGATCCGACTTTCATTATTATCAGTGATCCCGTAATCTATCCGAATAGGTCCAAGTGGTGATTGTATCCGCAAACCTAAACCATAGCCATAACCGTTGCCACTTTTATTTAACAATTGTGCGGCTTTGGTACTAGTTCCCAGATCACTACCATAATCAAAAAATACTGCGCCACTGACAACAGAGAAAACAGGAAACCGATACTCAGCCGCAGCTTGGATATAACTGCTACCAGATCCTAATCTACCTTCACCATAACCCCGCACTGAGTTACTACCACCGAGAGTAAAAGCTTCATAGGGAGGTAAATCTCCTAGAATCGTCCCTCCTTGGGCGTTAAATGCTAAAGTTTCGGGTTTTTTACTAAAGCCAATCAATTTAATCGGTAAATACTGACTATAGTTACCCCGTAACCTAGTCATAAAGATACTACCTGAACCTACAGGTACAGATTGATCAAGTCCAAAGCTGAGGTAAGAACCTTTTGTCGGTTGGGTCGGATTATTACGGAGATCCCTTTGTGCGCCCAACTTGAGTAAAAATAAATCGTCTTCTCCTGAAGGGGAAACAGTTAAGGGAATTTTAGCACTAATATTGCTACCATCGAATAGCGCCCCTTCTGTCCTCAAATTACCATCAGCGTCACGGCCAGAAACCCGTTGGTATTGTAGTCCAGCCGAAGCCACCCATGCTGCATTCTTGTAAGGATTATCGGATAAAGGACGAGTAAAAGTAATACCACCACCTAACCGGGTAATCCGAGGGCTAACCTGGGCATCTGTATTCGTAGTATTATTGGGGTCGAAGGTTTCTATATTTTTATCTTTACCTTCAAAAATCAAGGAAATAGAACGACGACGGAAAATATTAGTTGTATAAGAAGTACGATAAGGATCACCAGCAATCCAAGGATCAGTAAATCGCAGGTCAAATAGTAGTTCCCGTTCCCCTAACTGTACCTCTGTCCCCAATTTTTGGTTTCTTCCCCCCAGGTTTTGCTGTTGATAGCTGATAGTTCCAAACAAACCACTGGCGGAACTAATCCCCGCCCCGGCGGCAATAGAGCCGCTACTGCGTTCTGCTACATTTATTACTACAGTAACTTTACTGGGATCAGTTCCAGGATCAAGGGAAACATTGACATCTTCAAACAACGCTAACCCAAAAACCCTTTGTAAGTCTCTTTGGACAATGTTACGGTTAAATACCTGCCCGGGTTTTAACTCTACTTCCCTAGTAATTATATAATCTTTTGTCCGTCCCCGAATTGGTTCTCCCTTCTCGTTTACCTCTTGTCCTTCTTTATCGCGGAATTTAACTTTAACGTTTTCCACTACCCCTTCTGCTATCTGTAAGGTGACAACTCCATTTTCTGAGATTTTCGGGACTCCAATTAAGTTGGCTAATACATAACCTTGGTCTTGATAACGTTTGGTTAATTGTTTGATTCCCTCTTGTAATTCCCGCAAGTTGAGAATTTTGCCATATTGACTACTAAATATTTCTTGTGCCGTTTCCGCAGGAAGTACGGAAGCTACACCAGTTCCAGGATTGGCTTCTAATTCTACTTTAGTGAGAATAGGATTGGGGGTAACAATAAAACTCACCCGCACACCCACAGGAGTATCTTCTGGAAGTGCTTGCACGTTGGAGAAAAGTCCAATTCTCACAATCGCATTAATATCTTCTTGTAGTTGAGAACGGGTTGTTGTCTGTCCTGCTTGGGTACGAATGACTTTATAAATTTCCGCTTCTAATTCGGGCGTGATTTTTCCCGTCTCCGTTTTTACAACTACTTCTGACACCAACACCCGCGCTTCCGTTGTTTCTGGGTTAGGAGATGATGTCGGTGGTGTTGTGGGGAGATTCTGATTTTCTTGGTTAGATTCAGTCCCAGATGGTTGAGTCGGCTTTGGTTGTGGAACTTGTGCTGTGATCGCAGTTATTATAGCGTTTGGCACAACTCCAACAGCTTGGGCATTTGCCTTGACAGAAGAACCAACAATGGGAACTGTCATGGCTACCATTGCCATTAATCCCCGTTTTAAACTTGTTTTAATCATTTTTCTCTCTACTACCACACACCATTAATGGTCAAAAATTATTTACCTTATTTAAGTAGTTTACACTACTTCTAATACTCTCCGTAAAACCTGCTGGTAAGCATCCTCTATATTTCCTAAGTCACGACGAAAACGATCTTTATCCATAATTCGGTTCTCAGGATCGGTTTCAATCATGTCCCATAAACGACAGGTATCAGGACTAATTTCATCAGCTAACAGTATTTGCTGTTGGTGGTCTACACCAAATTCAAGTTTAAAGTCTACTAGGGTAATCTGGCATTTTTCCCAAAACTCTCGGAGAAATTTGTTGATTTCTAGTGCTAGATAGATAATTTGATCAACTTGTTCCGGTGTCGCTAATTCCAAAAGCAATAAGCGATCGCGCGTTAGTAAAGGATCACCTAAATAATCATTTTTGTAATAGAACTCGACTAAAGGCTTTGATAAAACTGTACCTGGTATTAACCCAGTTTGCTTACACAAACTACCAGCCGCAATGTTTCTCACCACTACCTCCACGGGGATGATTTTTACAGCTTTTACTCGCATTAAATTCGGGGCAGGACTATCAATAAAATGAGTTTTAATACCCTGTTTAGCCAATTTTTGAAATATTTGGCTAGAAATCCTACAGTTGATCATCCCTTTATTCTCAATGCTGCCGCGTTTTTGAGCATTAAAAGCTGTAGCATCATCTTTAAAATCAGCCAACAAAATTTCCGGATCTTCTGTAGCGTAGAGAATTTTAGCTTTGCCTTCGTAGAGTTTAGAATTAACAGACATGATAAGTTATAAAAAACTGTTTTTGTTAGTGGACGGCCCTGATGAAATCAGCTTCACCATTTTATCTTTAGATATTACTCATTGGTGAACAGGACTTTTCGGAATATTTCATCAACTAATTTAAGTTCCTTCGATCTATTCTAGACTGATAATGTAAAATTATTACTCTTATCTGTTCGCTGTCACTCGATTAATTAAGGTAAACCAACCAAGAAAATATGTATAAATCATTAATCTGCCTTATATTTTATATATAATATACTTACTTGATTTTGCTGATCAGTGTCCGTAGTCATGTATCTAATCTCAATCTGGTTTCCATGGGTGTGATCTGCTGCCAAAATTGGATTTGCAAAATATTGTAGAATATACTAATCTATTTTCAGGAATATAGTCATAACTTACAGAAGTTTATATAATCTGTTGTTAATAAATGAGGGGATAATCAAAAATGACCAATTACTACAATTCACCTATAATTAATAAAACCCTGCACTATCAGATGAATACCAAAAACCCCTCAACTACCCAATTTATAAATACATATCTGAGTATGGAATGTAGCAAAAAACCTCAAAGCAAGTATTCTGGTACATTTTATTTTCCATCTACTTATCAGTAGATATGATGTGGAAAGGGCTGATAACGGTATATATTTTATACATTTTTATAGAGCAGTTGAGTCAATGGAGAAAAAAATAGTGAGTAAAGACGATTTTCTCTATCCCCGTAGTCGCTACTATGGTCGTGTAAAACCAGAAAACTTGGTATTCAACGCTAATTTACAGGAATTTGCCCAAAGAGTTAGCTATGTCTGTAACTTGGAAACAGGTGGAAAAGTTACGCCAGAGGATGCTTACAAGCAAATAAAGTTGCTTTGGAAGCAGTTAAAGCAGTCGAAGAAACAACTGAAAATAGGTGAACAATCTTCGGAAAATAACAGTTCTGAAGAGGGTTAATTAACAGATACCGCAGGGTGGTACAATCCCTGGGGTTTCTGTCACAGGTCACGGAAACCGGTAATTAAGAATTGAATTTTTCATGATTGAAGACTATTTTTTGATAATAATCTTGAAGTTGTTGTGTAGCAGATGACCATCCCCATTTCTCCGCTTCGGCACGGGCATTTTTACGGATAATATTTATTTCCTGTTTTTGTTTTAACAAATTTACAGTAGCATTAATCGCCTCTTGAATATCAGCCTGGGGATCAAAAAGATATCCATTTACACCATCTGTGACAATATCAGGTATACCTCCAGAACGGGCTGCTACCACTGGACAACCGGAGGCCATGGCTTCTAGCAACACTAACCCCAGTGTTTCTGTACGGGAAGGGAAAATAAAAGCATCAGCACTGGCAAAAGCAGAGCCTAATTCTTTACCCATCATATAGCCAACAAAATAAGTATTTGTGCCGACAAAGTGTTTTTCTAAAGCTTGGCGGTGGGGACCATCTCCCACTAATGCTAATCTAGCATCAGGAATAGCTGCTAAAATCGGTTTAATGCGTTCAATTTCCTTTTCTGCTGAAAGACGACCAACATACAATAATAACGGACTATCTGGATGATTTTGGGAAAGATGCGATCGCATTTTGTGACTAGCTAAATCGGGAGAAAATAATTCAGTATCTACCCCCCGTTGCCACAAATCTACTCTTTCAATTCCATGTTCGCTAAGTTCCGTCATCATAGCCGTGGAAGTACACAGGTTTAATGCTGCTTGATTATGGCCGACTTTTAGTAACTCCCATAGTAATCCTTCTAACATTCCTAAACCGTAATGTTGCAGATATTGTGGCAAGTGAGTATGATAAGAAGCCACCAAGGGAATTTTCAGAATTTTACTATAAAAAATCCCTGATAATCCTAGAACTGCCGGATTCACAACGTGAATAACATCTGGCTTAAATTCTTCTAGAGCCTGACCAATAGCAGGGCGAGGAAGTGCCATTTTTAACTCTGGATAGAGCGGTAAAGGAAAGCCACTAACCCCGTAAACTTTCGCACCTTTATGTTCAGTTATGCCACCGTCGGGGGCAAATACCAAAACTTGATTACCACTGCGTTGTAAATGGTCAACGGTATGACGGAGGCGTGTCACAATGCCGTCAACTTTCGGTAAAAAGGTTTCTGTAAATAGGGCAATTCGCATAAAAAACCAGAAAGCAGGAGTCAGGAGTTCAGGAGTCAGGAGTCAGGAGTTCAGGAGTCAGGAGTTCAGGAGTCAGAATTTCAGGAGTCAGAATTTCAGGAGTCAGGAGTTCAGGAGAAATAACCATAGAAACTTCTTTCTCTGTCACCTGTCCCCGTGGCGTAGCACCTGTCACCTGTCACCTGTTACCTGTTACCTGTCACCTGTCACCTGTTACCTGTCACCTATTTTCGATGCCAAGAAACCTTGGGAAGAATTTGTTTGTGATCAACTCGTTTCTGATACTTGACAGCAAAGTTTAATAGAGAATCAAGTAGAGAATCCGAGAGGAGGTGAGGTTGTAAACCCAAATCCAAGAGTTTGGTATTTTTCGCATTGAAATAGTGTTCTTCCTTTTCCACTCTAGGATTATCTATGTGGTTAATATCCACATTTAACCCCATAGCGTTACCGGCTTTTTTCACCATCATTGCCAAATCACCGACACTAAATAGTTCAGTAAATTGGTTAAACACACGAAATTCTCCCGGTTCGGCAGGATTAGCAATAGCTAATTCAATACATCGTACCGTATCCCGAATATCCAAAAAGCCGCGAGTTTGTCCACCTTTACCGTAGACGGTGAGGGGATGTCCTACGGTAGCTTGAATACAGAAGCGGTTCAGTGCTGTACCAAATACACCATCATAATCCAGGCGGTTAATTAACAGTTCATCCATCCCCGTTTCATCGGTTAAGACACCGTAAACTATACCTTGATTTAAGTCTGTAGCTCTTAACCCCCAAATCCGACAAGCAAAATGGATATTATGGCTATCATGGACTTTACTCAAGTGATACATTGAACCGGGCTGCTTAGGATAGGGCAGAGTATCCTTACGGCCGTTGTGTTCAATCGTGATGTATCCTTCTTCAATGTCAATGTTAGGAGTACCATACTCACCCATTGTTCCCAATTTCACCAAATGGCAATCTGGGAAATCTTCCCGCATGATGTACAGCAAGTTCAACGTGCCAACCACATTATTGACCTGGGTGAGAACAGCGTGTTCACGGTCAATCATGGAAAATGGGGCTGAACGCTGTTCACCAAAATGCACTATCGCTGTCGGCTGAAATTGGTGTAAGGCCTTGTGCAGAAACTCGTAATTAGTAATATCGCCGATAAACAGATCAATAGACTTACTAGTCAAATCTTGCCATCGCTGGAGACGCTGCTGAATTGGTGCGATTGGGGTCAGGGTTTCTACACCCAGTTCATTATCCCAGTGTCGTCGCACCAAACTATCTAAAATGCCAACTTCATAACCTCGATTAGAAAGGTAAAGCGCGGTTGCCCAACCGCAATACCCATCACCACCAATAACCAGGACTTTCATCTTTACCAGTTTTTACTCGCTGATAGCTAAATCTATCAGGTTTATGTCCCCTCTTCATCATTAAATTCTTGCTAAGACAGTAATCAGTTAAAAAAAAAATAAAAATTAAAAATAATTCCTACTGCTTACCTAACTACGGATAACTGACAACTGACTACTGACTACTGACTAATTTTATACTCTTGAGCAATATAGTAAAACAAGCGATAATAATTTTGAAAGTCTTGACTGTTGCTTTGTCCTTGCCAGGAATATTCCAATTCTGCTTGAGTAATGGTCAACTTAATTATAGTCACCTTTTCCTTAACTTCTACCGTCAGGACGCTAAAAACCCCTTGATTTGTCCGAAAATTATATCCTTGTTCTTGATGTTCTTGAGTTTTGGATGAAAATTCTAATACGGGCTTACTGGCATAAGAGCGAATTTCTACGTTTTCCTTGTTTGGTAAAACTAATACAACTCCATCACTGTTGTCTGGGTTTCTTAATTCTTGCCAAGTATGGGGGTAGGGAAACTCAAAACCATAACGATCATTTTTATATGTCTTCCATGTCACATCTTTAACC
>LJOT01000337.1 GCA_001672075.1 Anabaena sp. CRKS33 | reverse complement strand
TTTAAATTTCTCCCCATTCCCTAGCATCAATAAAAAGAGAAAGATGCTTTTTATTACTCGTGGCAATCATCACCTCATTTCCATAATTAGCAACTAAAATAGATTGAGCAGCCAAAATAACATCACCATCTAAAGCCTTATTATCTGCTGTAGATTTACCTTGATTTCTCACTTCAGCCCGTAATTCTGCTTTCGGTTTTTTTCCGTTCACCTACTTAACCTTACTCATTTTATTTTAAATTGAAATACCATTCATAGATTCAATAACTTCTAAAGTTTCTTGTTGTTCTTGTTGTTCTTGTTGATCATCCAATTCTTTCCATGACTCGAACAATCTTTTAATATTAGTTTTTCTGTCTTCTTTCTTAATTGCATCACTTTCATTAATTTCATTAATAGCATTTTCCCAGTTTTTTAAAGATGTCTGTTTCATCGTGACACTTTGACGAAATAACCGGACAATTTGTAGTAATTCGGGTATGTATTCTTCTGGAGTATGTTCAATTTCTAGTAATAAATCATTGCGTGGTTTTGCTGATGATTTAGCTGTAATGGATTGGTGATTGTTAATCATAAAATCCTAGATTTGATTATTTTGGTATATTATCAGTATATCAAAAACTTAGTAAAATATTAGTATCTACCAGATATTTTATAACATTTCATCTTCTCTAGTATAAATACTATCCCGACTAATAGCTACACCTGAAAGTGGTGGTGCTAAAGCAAAAGCAGGACTATTGATTAAATTCATTAGTGCTGTTTCCCAATCTTCCTCAGTTGTTACTTGAGAAAAAGATTTTTCATCTTGATTTTTTAAACTATCTTCAATCAAAGATTCAAGATAAGATTCAATTGATAAACCTTGTTTAGTAGCTTGGGTAATCAGACGAGCTTCTATTTCTGGTTTCAATTGTAGCTGTATAGTTTTATATTGTTTCACATTCTTAGATTCTAGTTAATTAATATCAAGTAAAACTTATGATTAACTTGATCTATTAAAAGTATATCAGATTTAAAAACCGAAGGTATCGCTGTTTGGGAGGTTGAAGGGTGCGATAGCGAAGCGCTCCGTAGGAATCGCTGTTTGGGAGGTTGAAGGGTGCGATAGCGAAGCGCGACCTAGGAATCACTGTTTGGGGAGTTGAGGGGGTGCGATCGCTCTTTCTCTGTGTCCTCTGTGTCTGGAGTGGTTCGTTAAAAAAGGATGTTTGGGGTGTTGAGGGAGTGCGATAGCGAAGCGCTCCGTAGGAATCGCTGTTTGGGGAGTTGAAGGGGTGCGATATTAGTATTTTACTAATTGCTTTTATCCTCAGTCATTACAACACTTTTAATCTTGCTGAGGATAGGGAATTATCACAGATAATATACTAATGACTTCAGTAACAAATTTAACTGAAACTTTTTCAATAAATTCAGCTTTTCTTGCTTTCCAATCAATGCTTTTAAGATGATCTGCTAAAACAACACCTGTAGTATTTATACCGCTAGGTATAGGAACTTCAAAAGGATAACCTTTTGTACTGTTAGTTATTAGGCAGACTAGGGCAAGACCTAAGTCATTATATATCATAGGAGAAATAATTAAAGCGGGACGATGACCAGCTTGTTCACGCCCCTCTTGAGGGCTGAAATTTAGCCATACAATGTCGCCGCGCTCCGGCACATATACCTTACTACCAAACTTCGTTACCAATTGCTTCACCCCAGTCACTTTCACCATGAGAATTTAGAGGAGTTATTTTTACTAAGAACTCTTCCAAATTATACCTCTTGCATGGTGTTTTTTTCTGCTGGGTAGGATTATTTTCAGAGGTATTAGAAACTATTTGCTCATATTTATCTATTAACTGAGGTAACCGTACACCAACATCAGAATCACTCAATACATTAAGAAGATAACTCTTGAATTGCAAAAACGAATCTTCGTGTTTTTTGCAAACAGCTTGAGAAATGCCAAGTTCAGATAAAGAATATTTTCCTTGAGCCAATAATTCTTGGATATAACCAAACAAAATCAAATCCTGAAGCTTCTCAGGAAGATAGTTCCAGTAATTCTCTACGATTCTGGAGTGAACATAATTAATTTCAGAAACTCTTTCGACAAACTTCTGAAAAGCCATGTCCAAGAATTTTTCTTCAAGCGCGTAACTACGCTTTAATTTATTTTCAGAATCAGGAGCAGGAATACGTTTAGTAAGCTCCTTGATTTGTGAACCTGTAATAACAAGCTGTTCTTGAAGCTCAAACAAAATTATAAATTCTTGAAGAGCCTCAGAGAGCTTATATTTTACCTGATCTATGTTTATGCCTTGACGTTGTGCAATATTTCCAAGAAATTCATAAAATTCAGCATTGGAAGAATCACAGGCTAAACACTGCTCTAAGAATAATTGAGCTTCTTCAAGCCGAAATTCTTCAAAATAACCAGGTTTGATAGCCTCTAGGATACCCATTTGCAACACCTAAGCTTATAAAGCGCATTATATTTTAACTCTACCTTAGCTTCTCTGACGAAAAATAACAAGACCTTTGACTATCAAGATTACTAAATTAACCAGTATAATTAATAACAGCAAGTAATAACACTAATTTTCTGAATGAGTTTGGCTTTATAGCTAACAAACTTCACCGATAGCATACTGTAATTTACTCTGTGAAGAAGTACAGTAAAAACGTAATTAGATGCGAGCAGTCTTTGCTGAAACGTAATGATTTTGGTGATGAGTGCAATACACTGTGTCTCTTTGGTTCGTTAAAAAGAGAAGTTGAGGGAGTGCGATAGCGAAGCGCTCCGTAGGAATCGCTGTTTGGGGAGTTGAGGGGATGCGATAGCGCAAGCGCTGACTTGTCAGTTCGCTCAAGTTAAACCCCAAAACCCAAAACCACATCCAAAGCAGTCCGAATTTCTTCCCAATATTCAACTTCTAAAATCCCCACAAACCCTAAAACCCGACGATAATCTACAGAACGAATTTGAGCAACATCAATAAAACGATCTTTATCTAATCCATTAGTTACTGTTGCTTTGATATTGACAATATAGGGAGCTTGCTTACTTCCTGGTCGAAATGGCATCACAATAGTTAATAATCCATATTGATTCATAATATCACTTTGAACTATTAAACAAGCACGGATTTTTTGCGCTTCTGCTCTCACAGTTGGATCAAGATTTACCCAGCGAATTTCACCCCGTTTATAAGTTAAATTACCCTCTGGCATTAATACCATCTCCAGCGACATTATCCCAAGCAGAAATCTCATTTTGATATTCTAAATCTTTCGCATCTTCTTGGAGTGCGGCAATTATTTCTGTCTCTAAAATTTTGCGTCTTTGTTTTGCTAATAGTGCGTTAATATAGGCACTACGATTACCTTTTGCTTGTTGATCAATAAATTGAAGAATGTCTTCTTCTAAAGTAATTGTGACTTTCATCATTGTGTATGACTGATTTATCTTACCAATCAATCATATCACTTTTTTGACAATTTGCAAATACTCTGTGTCTGGAAGTAGTATGCCTACGGCACGCTACGCGAACGTAAAAAAAAGGATGCTGGGAAGTTGAGCGCAAGCGCTCCGTAGGAATCGCTGTTTGGGAGGTTGAAGGGATGCGATAGCGAAGCGCTGCTGCAAGCAGTTCGCTTTGCCAAAACCATAAAAACCTCAATCAGATATTGACAATTAACAAATCAGAAGATAATATAAAGGTAGGCATAGCCTGGGGGTAGTCGTATGACTGCCGCATCATAAACCGCT
>LJOT01000336.1 GCA_001672075.1 Anabaena sp. CRKS33 | reverse complement strand
GAGCCATAGCGAAACCCAACAATGATTTAATAATGATTATAGTTGGGTTTCGTTCCTCAACCCAACCTACCATAAATTCATACTAACAAAAAGGTGCATCATGACAAATTCATGAGAATCTAAATCAACAGCAATTACAAACAATAACGTAGGTTGGGTTGAGCCATAGCGAAACCCAACATTCCACAATTATTTAAGTTAGGTTTCTTTAACCCAACCTCCAATAAATTCATACTAACAAAAAGGTGCATTATGACAAGTACATTAAATGGGAATATCACAAAATCTGATGAGATATTATCACCAGAATTACCAGAAATTACCAATGAAGATTGGTCAGAAATTACTAAAGAATCACTTGATAGTTTACCACAGGTTTGGACGCGGGGACTATTATATCTTTTAGTCTTAATTGTCTCCATAGTTTTACCTTGGTCCTTACTATCTAAAGTAGATGAAACAGGTACAGGAAGAGGACGTATTGAACCTAAAGATAAAACCGTGAAATTAGATGCCGCTGTAGGGGGAACAGTTGCCGAAATTCAAGTTAAAGAAGGTGAAACAGTCAAAGCCGGACAAACTCTATTATTATTAGAATCGGCATTAGTCAAATCAGAATTAAGTCAAGTTCAAGATAAATTAGAAGGACAATTAAACCGACTTTCTCAGTTAAAATCCTCCAAAAATCAGTTAATTGTCTCCTTAGCAACCCAACAACAACAAAATCAATCTCAACAATTAGAAAAACAAGCACAAATTGAGCAAGCGCAACAGAATATTAATACCCTAAAAAATGCTTATCAATTTCAGAAAGAAGAAAGATTATCTCAACTTAATCAAGCGCGACAAACCCTAATTAATAGTCAAACTACTAATCAATTAGCAGAGAGTAGTTTATTAAGTAGTCAGCGAGAAGTAAAACGCTATAGTCAACTCAGACAACAGGGAGTAATTCCAGAAATCAATTTAGTAGAAAAGCAAGATATCGCTAAGGAAAAGCAAAAATTATATGCACAAAGCCAATCAGATATTCAACAAGCTAAGTTACGTTTAGCAGAACAACAAAGCAGTTATGAGCGAAATTTGCGCCAAGCTCATGCCGATATTGAACAGGCTAAATTGCGACTGGGAGAACAGCAAAGAAGCTATCAAACTTTAACCCTTTCTGGTCAGTCAGCAGTGTTAAAAATTGCCGAACAACAGAAAAGTTTAGATACAGATATTAGTTCCCTCAAATCAGATATTTCTCAAACTAAACGCCAAATTGATGCCTTAAAATTTCAGTTAGGACAGCGAGAAATTAAAGCTTCTGTGAATGGCATATTATTTCAATTACCAATTCAAAAACCCGGTTCAGTTGTGCAGGTAGGGACAATGGTTGCCGAAATTGCCCAAGATAATTCACCCTTAATAATTCGAGCGCAAATGGCAACTACAGATAGTGGTTTTTTGCGGTTAGGATTACCAGTAAAACTCAAATTTGATGCTTATCCGTTTCAGGATTATGGTATTATCTCAGGAGAGTTAATTAAAATTTCTCCTAATACGATAGAGATAGATACAGCTAATGGCAAAGTAGCCGCTTATAACTTAGAAATTTCTCTCAAAAAAAGTTGTATTCCCACTGCTAATAAATGTATTCCTTTGCGTCCAGGGGATACAGCAACCGCTGAGGTAATTGTCCGTCAGCGACGAATTATTGATTTTCTACTTGACCCCTTTAAAAAATTGCAACAAGGAGGAGTAAAATTGTAGAAAATTCATAGTAGTTAGCTAATAACACGAAAAACAAAATGAGGTATTATTACTGATGGACGATAAAATCAAACGTTCCCAAGGAAAGTTTGACCCTGTAAATGAGTCAAGGTACTGGCTACCAACCGCGTCTGAGGAACGCTGCAAAAAGATAGGAAAAAAAGGGGACTGAGATTAGTCGAAGTCATTGACACTCAAGCAGAAATTTTGCCAATAATTTGTATTTTTGAGGGATACCCAGATGAGTGAAGCAACACTTTCCATATCAATTACTGAATTAATCCCAATGTTGACTGCGATAGCGGAACGTAACTGGGAAAAATTCAAGGAAGTTGAGAAACAATTTGTCTTACGACACGGTATAGAGGAATGGGAAGAATTTTTTGCTTTCCGTCTCAAACCATCACTAGACAAGGATTCTGATCAATGGTTATTGGTGCATTGGTGTAGTGAGGGTATTATCTCGGTAAAAAATGTAGCTTGATTATCTCCCGTTCCGATACTCTGTATGGGAACAAGAAGGGAAAAACAATTAATTCAGTCCCCTCCCCTTAATAAGGGGAGGGTTAGGGTGGGGTATAATTTATGTATTTAAGGAGCAAATTATGTCAGAAAGCATCACCATTACCCAATCAGATATTTTACAACAAATTAAATTATCCTGTAAAATACCTGAGTTAGTTGAGCAAATTATCAGTAGAAAAGTGATTATAGCTGCTGCTGAAGAAGCAGGGATAAAAGTAGAAGTTGAAGAATTACAAAAAGCAGCGGATTTTCTGCGATTAAATAATGACCTGACCAGTGCTAATGAAACTTGGAAATGGTTAGAAAAACATAGTTTATCTATAGATGATTTTGAAGATATAGTCTATACTGGTGTAGTTACTGCTAAGTTAAGCAAACATTTATTTTCTGATCAAATCGAACCTTTCTTTTTTGACAATCAGCTAAATTATGCTGGTGTGGTCATGTATGAAGTTGTATTTAATGATGAAGATCTAGCAATAGAACTTTTTTATGCAGTCAAAGAAGGAGAAATGAGTTTTTATGATGTAGCTCACCAATATATTCAAGATGTAGAATTACGTCGTCAGGGGGGATATTTAGGAGTATTAAATCGTCGGGATTTAAAGCCAGAAATATCTGCTGCTGTCTTTGGTGCGAAACCCCCACAGGTAATTAAACCGATAATTACTTCTAAAGGGGTACATTTAATTTTTGTTGAGGAGATTATTCAGCCGGAATTGAATGATAAATTGCGACAGCAAATTGTCAGCGATTTACTATTAAGTTGGATAAAAAAACAGGTTAATCAAACAGAGATTAATGTGAATTTCGAGTGATTTAATCACAAAAATGTTCTCGTTCCCATACTCTGTATTTCTCGTTCCCATACTCTGTATGGGAATGAATTACAGAAGGCTCTGCCTTCATTGATACTAAGTCACGGAGGCAGAGCCTCTAGGTAGCATTCCCAGTCGGAGACTGGGAACGAGGATTGGTGCGTTACAGACTCATCCTAACCAATTCATTACCACCAGCACGGCGGCCACCACCAAGGACAGCAGCAACAGCCACCTTGAATTAAATATTGTTCGTCGCTAGTCAGTTCAACAATTTTTTTTACTTCCAGGTCGAGAATTTTAATCTTAGCCATCTTCATCTTCGTATTCTCCTTGGTTTTAAAAAGTCAAAAAATCTAGAAAAAACCGGAAATGTTGTACTTTTTCATTTCCTGACTACATCCTATTAAAAATAAAAACCTCTGTCTAGAGATTTAGACAAAATAAAAGTGACATAATTGTTTCAGTTTTGTCACCTTCAATAGCTGGATAATAACAGCATTTTCCGCACAAAAATCCGTGATTTTGCCTTTTTATGTTGAAAACATTACTAAAAAACAGACAATTACGGATTAAAAATAGCCAAAAAAAGGGACATAATTGTTGCACTACTGTAGGAATTTTGTCACTTTTGCCTATTAACTTAAATATAAACAAATCTCTAACTTATTTAAT
>LJOT01000621.1 GCA_001672075.1 Anabaena sp. CRKS33 | reverse complement strand
TAACTGGTAAATCTTGTCCTTTGACTATTTTTAATACTTTAGCTAAACTTTGTAATGGTCCATTATGAATAGTTTCTATTTTCAGTTCAATTAGATTTTGACGTGCTTTAATTTTTGCCTTAATATTTTGGTGGTATTGATATAAAGTTATAACCATAATCAAATTTATAACTAAAATGCAATTTGCTAACATTAGGGAAATTGACTGACCTAAATTTAATAAAAAATGAGCGAGTAATCCCAAACTAAAAACAGTCAGAATAACTATGATAATTCTTGATAATTTTTCTAAAGAGACAAAATAAATTTCTGTTGGTGCTGTTGGTAGTTTTTTCCAAAATTGAGTTTGCATAAGCTTTTATTCCAAGATTAACATCTTAGAGCAAATTTCAGGTTGGTGAATTGCTACCCCTTTGCAGGAGGGGGTAATTCAAGATTTACCCCAGGGTTGACATCCTTTAACTGAAATATGCTGTCATTATAATGTATGGAAAATACCTGGTTAGTTTTAATAAATTTATTTGTTTTCGTTATTTAATTTTCGTGATTTAATCAATTAATCCTTCTTCTCTAGCTTTGATTTCTGTTTGAATACGGATGTTTTTACCTTCCTCTGGATAAATATTTAAAGCATCTTGTAATTTGCTCCAATAATGACGCACCATACGTTCAGATATACACATATTTTTAGCGATTACTTTATCTTGTAATCCCTGTTCAAAAGCTAAGTTTAATACCTGCAACCACTCTAATTTTACCTCGAAACCTGAGTGTATTCCTTTAATATCTTTTGTATGAGTTAATCCTTGTAACGACCAATCAACTCTAGTTAACATTTCTGCGGTAGAAAGACTTTTATCAGCGACAGTAAAGCCTCCTTTATGATTATCAATATAAGGACGAATACGCACTAGTGTTTTGACGTGAGCGCTTTGAACAACAAGATTTAGGTGAGAATAATTTTCCATCAAAATTTTCAGAAATTGAATACCTATATCAACTCGCGCTGTCATTTCTAAT
>LJOT01000335.1 GCA_001672075.1 Anabaena sp. CRKS33 | reverse complement strand
CCAGAAAGAGGTGGTATCATTACTAGTTGGCTGGTTCAAGGTCAAGAAATTTTCTATATGGACGCTGAACGCTTTACTCATGCTGATTTGAGCGTTAGAGGTGGTAATCCTATTTTGTTTCCTCTTTGCGGTAATTTACCTGATAATACTTATAATGTTGATGGTAATCCGTATACTATTAAACAACATGGTTTTGCGCGGGAATTGCCTTGGACAGCAACGGAGCAAAATACACAAGACAAAGCCAGTGTTACCGTAGTTCTCAACAGCAATGAAGAAACAAAGGCCGTTTATCCTTTTGATTTTCAATTGGCTTTTACCTACGAACTCCAAGGTAATACTTTAACAGTCCGTCAGGAATACAAAAATCTGTCATCTACACCCATGCCATTTTCCGCTGGTTTCCACCCTTATTTTCTCTGTGGTGACAAAAATCAGCTAGAGGTGGAACTTCCCTCTGGAGAATATCAAGACAACAAAACCAAGGAATTTCACGCTTTTAATGGCAAATTTAACTTTAGTCAAGATGAAATTGATTTTGCTTTTGGTGGACTAACCGCTCAATCTGCCGCTGTCACAGATAATAGCCGCAAATTCAAGCTCACCCTCGATTATGATGATTTTACCACCTGGTTGGTGTTTTGGACTGTGAAGGGCAAAGATTTCTACTGTCTAGAGCCTTGGAGTGCCACCCGCAATGCTTTCAACACTGGTGATAACTTGACTGTTTTAGAGCCAGGAGCTAGTTGTACTGCGGCTTTCCAACTAACAGCAAATTTTTTCTAAAAACCCCTTGACAAAACCATGGCTGTTTATGGTATATTTATAAAGTTGGAAAAACAGCAAAAGGGTCGCTAACTCAACGGTAGAGTACTCGGCTTTTAACCGATTAGTTCCGGGTTCGAATCCCGGGCGACCCATTTTTTAGGTTAAATTATAGTTTAATTAATTTTATATTTTAAATACATATTTAATCAAATATAATCAAATATTTTTAACTATTATTCATAATAATTCTTGAAAATGCTCATACTAGACTATCAACTACGGAATGTGGGAACAATATAAATAAAATGCCACGGTGTGATGTGGTAATAGTTTTATTAAAAACTACTGAAAATCAATACAAGTCTCTCTCTCCAGATATTTTGCAGAAATCCTATAATTACTAAGCTAAATTGATCCTCTTTTGTAGTATAGTCGCCTGTAACAGTACCTTGGCGTGAGTTTTTCAGGAGTTAAAGAATGTCCATACCAGCAGACCCAGTTAAATTGATGAAGCAAGAAGTTGGCAAGGCGGCGGCCAATTTGGTAAAATCAGGTTCGATAGTCGGTTTGGGTACAGGTTCAACCACAGCTTACACAATTCAGTATTTAGGAGAACGGCTCAAATCTGGAGAACTTGAGGATATTGTCGGTATTCCCACCTCATTTCAGTCAGAAGTTTTAGCAAAAGAGTATGGTGTTCCCCTGACTACTTTAGACGCTGTGAACCATATTGATATTGCTATAGATGGTGCGGATGAAGTAGATCCCCATAAAAACTTAATTAAAGGTGGTGGTGCGGCACATACCCGCGAAAAGGTTGTAGATTACTTGGCAACACAGTTTGTTGTGGTGGTTGATAGTGGTAAACTGGTAGATAAACTGGGTTCTGTGTTTGCTGTACCCGTAGAAGTCATCCCTATGGCGCTTACTCCTGTCACTAATGCTATTAAAGCGCTCGGTGGTAAGCCAATACTGCGTATGGGTGTAAAAAAAGCAGGTCCGGTGATCACTGACCAAGGTAATATGGTTTTAGATGTGACATTTGATAGCATTGATGACCCTGTAAATTTAGAAAAAACCCTGAATAATATTCCTGGTGTTCTGGAAAATGGTATTTTTGTCAATTGTGCAGATATCGTTCTTGTCGGTGAGGTTATTGACGGTAAACCTGTTGTTAGACAGCTTTAATTTTTTGATGTAATGGTGTAAGTTAATGGTTAGAAAAAAGGAAGAAAATGGTTTTTAAATACCCTTTTTTCTAACTGAAACTCAATAAATTATCTATTGAGTCTGGTATCAGTGAACGGGATTTTTTTGTCTCACGCAGAGGCGCGGAGGTCGCAGAGGAAGAGAGAAATACCTGAACATATCTTATTTTTTATTTCTATTTTTTATTTCTATTTATTATTTCTATTTATTATTTCTATTTATTATTTGTATAGTTGATCTGATTAGCTAAGTAACATCAAATCTATATTTATTTTTACCAATGTCAAAACAACTGAAATTACCTCTAAACTTCTTAAGTGATAAAAAACGATTCACTTTTATTGATCTCTTTGCTGGTATTGGTGGATTTAGAATTGCTTTAGATAAATTAGGTGGTCAATGTTTAGGCTATTCTGAAATAGATAAACAAGCAATTAAAGTTTATCAGCAAAATTTCATTAGCTACTTTAATAAACATGAAATTGAATTAGGAGATATCACAAAAATTACTGAACTTCCAGCTAATGTTGACATCATTGTTGGTGGTGTTCCCTGTCAACCTTGGTCTGTTGCTGGTTGTTTAAGGGGATTTGAAGACAAAAGAGGAAAATTATGGTTTGATGTCATTCGACTAGTAAATAAAAATCAACCTAAAGGATTTATATTTGAAAATGTTAGTGGATTAGCAAGTCCTAAAAATCGGGATAATTTGGAACTAATTCTCAATCAATTAGCAAATATAGGATATTGTGTGAAATGGAAAGTTCTGAATGCTTACGATTTTGGTTTACCTCAAAATAGAGATAGAGTGTTTATTGTTGGGATTAGAGGGGATATGGAAAGATGTCAGGAGTATCAATTCCCTAAATCTTTGAATATTCACCCAAAAGTTTTAGATGTTTTGGATGAATTGAAAAATATTAATTTTGTGGAAAAAGTTAAACTAGATGCAAATACTTTATTTAAAGGTGTAATTCCACCATCAAGAACGAGATTTCAAAAAGATGATGAGTTAAATGATTTTTTTATTTTTTCTGATTTAAGAAATGGACATACAACAATTCACTCTTGGGATATTATCAAAACCAGTGATAGAGAAAAAATGATTTGCTTAACACTTCTTAAATATAGAAGAAGTAAAAAATATGGAGATAAAGATGGTAATCCTTTATCTTTTGAAAATTTTCGAGAAATCATCACGGATATAAAAATCAGTGAGTTAAATAAACTGGTGGAAAAAGGAATATTCCGTTTAACTGCTGATGATAAGTATGAATTTGTAAATTCTAAAAATATGACAGGTATTAATAATATTTATAGAG
This sequence comes from Anabaena sp. CRKS33, assembly GCA_001672075.1. GTDB lineage: Bacteria > Cyanobacteriota > Cyanobacteriia > Cyanobacteriales > Nostocaceae > Dolichospermum. The sequence goes on along the minus strand of LJOT01000335.1, from coordinate 489 downwards.
TTATTTTACCGACTGCTGAGATTTTCCCAACTTTAACTGCTACTGGTTCTAAAGACTATATCGCAACTGTATCTATTCATGCTAGTCATCCCCAGGAATATAAAAATCTTTTCTTAGAAAAAATTTATCAACCTCATAAATATATACCAATTACTGCAAAACACGCTTGTAAATTACAGGGATTTCCTACAGATTTTGAATACCATACAAAAGATGAAGTAGCTAAAAAGCAGTTTGGTAATGCTGTTCCTGTACCTGTGGTTGAATATGTAGCTAAAGAATTACTGAGGATTCTTGATATCTAAACCAAATAATTATTTAGTGATAAAATAACAGAATTATTCAATAAATTTAACATTGTATAGTTCTATTTGACACTAATATCTCCAAAATTATGACAAAATAAAGCTATTAATTGGTAACTAATAATATATAATAGGATGTGAGATAGTTAAATTTTCTCCCTAAACATTCAATGAGGATATGACA
>LJOT01000620.1 GCA_001672075.1 Anabaena sp. CRKS33 | reverse complement strand
AACATATCAATTTTTTGTGAGTTTAATTGACTTAAAGTAACAGACCATACTTCAAAAAGAGATTTATTAACAGGAGAACTTGATGATTTACGAAAAGCAGTATTTCCAAATATCTCGTAAGCTGCTTTCATTGCTATAATAAACTTATTCTCTATTTCTTGAATTAAATCATTTTCTAGTTTATTTAATTTTTTCATAGCTTCATTCAAAAAGTATTTCCGTCCTTCTTTTTCTGGATAGTGTTCATAAGTAGTTAAAGAAAAAGCTAGAAAACCAAGTATAAATTCATGGTCATCCATACGTTTCTTCTTCTTTTTACTTAGATTTATTACTCTTTTAAATTCTGGTAAATTAGCTAATTTCTTCAGAATTTTTATCGGTTTACCCGGATACATAGCTTGACGAAGTTCTTGAGGATTAAGAGGTAATCCTCCTGTATTAATTCTTTGAAAAATATTATATTTTACTTCATCAGGAGTTCCCGGTTCAATTAAACATACTGTTAATTCTGTTTCCTCTATTCGTCTTTGATAAGCACGAGGTAAATCATTATATTTTTTTTTGTTTAAATCTTTAAGATATTGCAAGTCAGTTAATGTGAGTTCTTTATCAAGAATAAATTTTTTAAACGTATGAATTCTTTGTAAACCATCTATAATAATCCATTTATCATCATCTGTCGCATCTATATAAAATGCTGGTAGTGGAATCCGAATTAAAAGAGATTCAATTAAGCGACTTTTAGCTTTAGTAGTCCAAATATCAGATTGTCGCTGAAAATCAGGAGCTAAGTCAATTTCATCATGCTTAATTCTTTTAAGAAGCAGATCCATTGTCATCGGTTTAGTTTTAACCCTAATCTGTGTTGGATCAAATGGTTCTAAATTTTCATCATCATCTTCTTGTTCAAAATTAAAATCATCATCTAAATCATCTTCTTGATCTAGTAATTCCATTTGCTGATTATTGAGTTTATTTGTTTCCATTATGACAAATACTCCTAAAAATTTACTTAGGCAGGAT
>LJOT01000619.1 GCA_001672075.1 Anabaena sp. CRKS33 | reverse complement strand
TTAGGAACAGAACGAAAAACTAGAAAAAGTTGGGTAGTGTGGGAAGAAAATGGCAAATATCCTCATGTCATTGTCGAAATTCTTTCACCAACCACAGCTAACACTGATAGAGAAACTAAAAAACTACTTTATCAAGATACTTTCCGTACACCTGATTATTTCTGGTTTGATCCCTATACATTAGAATTTGCAGGATTTAATTTAATTAGTGGCAAATATCAACCCTTACAACCTAACGAAAAAGGACATTTATGGAGTGAAGAATTGGGTTTATACTTAGGGATTCATGAGGGTTTATTAAGATATTTTACATCATCAGGAGTTTTAGTTCCTACACCGGAAGAAAGCGCAGAAATAGAAGCTACAAGAGCAGAAATCGAAGCTAAAAGAGCAGCAATGGCAGCAGAAAAGGCGAAAATATCAAATGAAAAATCTCAAAGGTTAGCCGCAAAATTGAGAGAGTTAAATATTGATCCAGATACAATTTAATCAAATCTCAAATCAAATTGTGTTTGGTTGAATTACCCCAACTTTGTATATTATGAGGATTATTTTATGCCAATAATGACCCTGAAAGATATAGAACAAGTCCAAACCGCTTTTAGTGAAGCTGGTTTAGATTACGATGTTGAATTAACAAACGGGAAAATTTCTATTGTGGGTCCATCAGATATCGTATCTAGTGAAATTAGCAGTCGTTTAATTGCTTTTCTCTTCGCTTGGGTAAATCCCCGTCGTTTGGGAAGAGTATTTGATTCTGCTGGTGGTTTTATTTTACCTGATAGCAACTTAACCGCACCAGATGTTTCCTTTGTCAGTGCTGCACGTCTGCGTCAAAGTCCCCGCTATTTTGGTGAACTTGTACCAGATTTAGTAGTAGAAATTAAATCTCAAAGTCATAGAATTAAACCTTTAGTTAATAAAATTCTCAACTTGATCAAATTAGGTGCAATTATTGGAATTTTAATTGATCCTGATGAAGAAACAGTAACAGTTTATCGTTCTCAAGGTGAAGCAATAGTT
>LJOT01000334.1 GCA_001672075.1 Anabaena sp. CRKS33 | reverse complement strand
TTCTAACTGCATGACATCGCCGCTAACTAATTCACGGGCAGCAATTATAGATAATTTTCCGTCCCGAAAAACTTTGGCTTGGGATGGTAAGATTTTCTTTAGGGCTGATAAGGCTTTTTCCGCTTGATATTCTTGCCAAAAACTAAAGATAGCATTAATCCAAATAACTGCCCAAATTGCCCAACCTAATTCTGGTGTTTGGGAAATAAAAGCTAATATTCCCGCTACCCACAATAGCAAGGCCATAAAATGGGTTAATTGGTCAGTGAAACGGAGAATTAAAGGGCGTGTTTGGGGTTCGGGTAGTTCGTTATAACCAGATTGTTTTAATCTTAAATTGGCTTCGGCCTCGCTGATACCTTGGGGCGTGGTTATGAGGGTCTTATAGACATCTGTAGGTGTCAGCGTCCAAATATGAAAGTTGGAATCCATACTTTTGGTATCAATCGGGCTTTGGCTTTGATATTTTAGATGCTGAGTTTATACCTGTTCATCTGTCTGAGGTGTGGGGTGGGTTTTTGAGGGTGGTGAGAAGGATTTAAAATTAATAGATAGTAATAGATGCAAAATCCTAACTAAACTTGTTAATTTACTTTAACTTACACCTATTTGATAGGTTATCAAACCTAAATAGCGATACTTTTTAGTAATATCAATCTCGGCATATCCTTTTATTTCCATGTGTTTTACCCTGAATTACTCTTGATTTATAAATAGTATAAGATATCAAAAAAGACACAACTGTTGAGATTTTTGCAACTCTGCATTTTGCAAAGATTTTGATTTTTTTATCAGAGTTTTTTGCCCATTTCTGTTATGTTGTTTTGATATACAATTCGGAATTTGAGATGTCGTTTTTACCAAAGAATCTAACTCTAAAGATAACTGCTGAGAATTATCTTGCAAATTAGGAATTTCTAATGGTGGTAATCTCTGGGCTAAAGTTTTTTGAACTTGATCATTAATATCCCATTTAGGAGGATAAAAATAATCAATTTGTTGAGGAGTTGCAGTAAATTTAGCTTTTATCTTTTTACGATTACTTTTCAAATTAGGAAAAGCGGAGCGACAGTATTTATCAGTTTCGCAAAAAAGATTTTGACAGTCTATAGCTTGTAGTGGACGACCCCAAAGCGATTGGAAATTTAAACCCAAACGTTGAAATTCATTTTCTTGATTTTCTGTCATCCAATAAATGACATCAGCATAACTTTTTCCCTCAGTATCAATAAAACATTTATTAATCCCACGTTCTGCTCCTGGTCCTGCTATAGTAAAACTGTTTTCATCAAAGTTGATAACTTCACTATAGTTAATATCTGTTGCTAATTGGTAAGCCATAAACTTACCTAACAATGGATATGATTCAATAATATGAAAAATCTCTTCTAAACTTTTAGCTTTAACGATAAAATTAATTACCCTGTCTTGGACAACCATTTTATCAATTAATGCCAAATGATTCTGGTGTTTTTTATCATAACCAAACTCCTTACTAGCACAGGACATATACGCACTTGTGTAAATTACATATCCAAGATCCATAGCTTCTTGTAACATAGTTGAATATGCTTCTAAATCGAAGTTGGATAGTGTAATATAATCTCCTATCTTGTTTTCTAAATATTCCCATGTTTCTATTTTATTGAAAATTTTAAATAGCAAAATCCTAAATAAGACTTCTTCTTCATTTTGACTCCTATTCTCACTATAAATTACATTCTTGATCAAATATTGAGAAACCCGATCACTTACTCGATAAGCATTACAAAATTTATAAGTATTAAGAATAGGATCGCTTGTCCAGGGTGGTAGTACATTTTTAAGTTTGTTGAAAAATACTTCTTGACGCATAGCAGCAAATCGCCAATAGGTATCAAAAATTGCTTGTCTTACTTGCATAAACTATTCTCCTTGCTTCTCGTCATCAATATCAATCCTTCATCAATTATGGAATAATACAGTGAAGTTAAAACCAAAATTAATATTATCAAACTTTTGCTCGGGTTGCGCTTTCGTTTAACCCAACCTACCATTTTTTAACTTTACTTTACGCAAAGACGCTAAAAAACACTTTGCGTAATGTTATGAGTAGAAATCTGTCCGCGCATATATAATATAATATTATACTGTTCTTAACATCAGTACATCCTATTAGGCGTTGCTGAATTGGGGTATGAAATTGAAAAATCAAAAAAATGAAACTCTTACTCTCTGAGACTGGAGCGCCTCTGCGTAAAATAAAATCATACTCTTAATCAGCAACGCCATTTCCCAAATATCTTGACTTTCAAGCGATCGCTATAGTAAGATTAGTTAAGATTCTGTACTGGTAAAGTCTATTTTTTCATAAATATCAGCCAGAGAAATTTGACATGGAATAGAAGTTAAATTTAAAGTATCGTTAATATCTTCATATTCTAAAAACATCCATTTTCTATGATCAGTTTTAACGTATTGTTCAACGTGAATTGTGTATTGGTCAATTAAAATATATTCTTGAAAATTGGTAATAGTCCGATAAGCTGCAAACTTTTCATCTCTATCATAACCTTTGGTAGATTTTGATAAGACTTCAGCAATCATCACTGGATTAGTAATTGTATCATTTCTTTTTTCGGCAAACACTAGGGGAGTTTGGACAACCATTACATCAGGATAAGTATGAATCCGTCGGTTAGGAATCCAAAGCCGTTGGTCAGTATAATAGACCTCATAAGGTTGGCGTTTGAGGGCAAAATGTATGGGAACATACAAATTACCAGCTATTTTATTATGATTTGGTGTTCCGCCTGTCATGGGGATAATTAATCCATCAATATATTCGTGACGTAGTTCTGAATTTACCTCAAATTCTAAATATTCTTCAGGTGAGTAGTAGCGTGTTTCTTGTGCAAGAGTCATGATATTTATATCCTCAATTGCAGGTTATTGTATTTATTCAAGTTGTGTTTTTGGTTTCATCAGCTTTCACTTTTTCTCAACAACCATGAATCTTATACTGATACTAAATTGCTTTTATGGTCATACCAGTTATTAACCATGGCAATAATATTATCTATTTCTTGATCATTCAGGTTTTTTAATTCCTGATTTTCATTAAATTTCAATGCGACATTATTTCCCTCTTTAATAATAGGTTCTAAAATCCATCTATAATATCCTTTGTCATTATCTAGCGTAAAGAAAAACAAGCACACTGGAAATGGTAAATCTTTGAAAACTTTCAAATTTTTATCTTTGTTATTTTTTAGCCTAAAAAAATCATCATGCTGAATTAATTCAGAACTAGAAACTGTGGCTTTTACTTCTACCCCAAAAATCCTCCCAGTGTAATTACCATCTTTTGTGATTGTAACTGAAAAATCTAAAACTCCTTGTCCTTGTTTTTGTTGAGAAACAATTAAATCATCACGACGAGTTAAGTACACAACTGCCAAAGCTTCTGAACGTAAACCAATATACCAAGGTTGTTCTGTTTGCATTGTTTTATCTCCACTGTTGATCAGAAAATTGCGAAACTAAATTTTTCGGGCTATATTGACTCCAAAAATTATTTATTTCTTGCCAAAGAATTTCTCTATTCTGTTTATTAATAGGAAAGTTAGTAGATAAAACCCATATTTCAAAGATCCGCGATTTCTAGTATAATTGATTTTGATACAGGATGATTAGATCAAAGAAGTCGGGGATCTTAATTCTGGCATCAGCGGATATTTTATCACCTTCTTCTAACTGCATGACATCGCCGCTAACTAATTCACGGGCAGCAATTATAGATAATTTTCCGTCCC